>NZ_JBHUAL010000047.1:0-45837 GCF_042789775.1 Kitasatospora sp. NPDC056800
GTCATTGTGTGCGACAGAAGTCGGCCGGGCCGACTTCTCACGCACACGCGGGGGCGGGGTGGGGCGGAGGGGTGGGTGTGGGGGCGGGGGGTGGGAAACAGCGGGGTCTCTTGTCAGCGGTAGGAACGAGGAGCGGGGTTCAGGCGCGGCCGCGCCGCAGGACGGCCTCGGCCAGGTCGACGGCCTCCCGCACCGGCACCAGCCGGCAGTCGGCGGTGCCGATGCGGGCCGTGGTGACGCCGCGGGCGGTGCGCAGGACCTCGGCGCCGAGGCGGCCGAAGTGGAGGTCGTCCAGGTCGGGGGCCCGGAAGGTGGTCCAGCCGTCCACGCCGACGCAGCGGTACTCGCGGACGGTCACGTCGGGCATGCGCAGGTCGGCGAGGTGGAAGGCGGTGAAGCGGTCCATCGGGACGCCGAGCATCAGCACCCGGGCGTCCAGGTCGTAGAGCCGTCCGAGCGGCGACTCCGGGCCGAGGTGGGAGGTGAGCGGGTGGTGGGCGGTGACCTCGTGGGCGAGCCGGCCCACGGCGGCCCAGGAGGTCTGCGGGTGCCGGCTGCGCAGGGCGCCCGGCCAGGAGCGGACGGCTTCCGACAGCGCCCCCATGGAGGGCGAGGCCGGGGTGGTGGCCGGGTCGAAGCGGGGCATCCGGGCCTGGTAGTCGGCCACCTCCGCCGGGGAGAGACCGGCGGTGGCGGACTGGTGGATGCGGGAGGTGGCGGAGTTCTCGGGCGTGGCGGTGTAGGCGACGAGGGTGCCGTCGGGGCCCAGGGCGTCGAGCAGGGCCTCGACCACCCCGGCCGCCCCGCCGGGCACCGGTCCGAGGGAGCGCAGCGATGCCTGGACGTGCAGCACCGTGCCGGGACGGACCCCGAGGTCGGCGAGGTCGCGGACGAGGGGGTGGACGGGGGAGGCGACGGCGACGCCGCCGCCGGCGCGGGGTTCGGTGAGGATGGCGTCTCCCGGGGGGTGAGGGCCCCGGGCGGGGGAGGTCCCGGGGCGGCGCGGGTGGGAGGTCAGACCCCGGCCCGTTCCCGCCGTACCCGGTCGGCCGCCTGCTCGGCGGCGGCGGGCAGCGACAGGTCGAGCCAGGGTGCCACGGTGGCACGCATGCCGTCGGCGAAGCGCAAGCCGGTCCCGGTCAGGGCTCCGGAGGTCGCCAGCCGCTCCACGGCCTCGGCGGTGTACCGCCGCCAGAGCGCGAACTGCTCCCGCGCCCGGTCGGCGGCCGTGCCCGGCAGTCCGTCGTATGCGAGGGTGCGGGTGCCCCAGTACTCGGTGACGGCCAGGTGGGCGTACGTGCCCTGGAGCAGCCCTTCGAGCGGCCGGGGGTCGGGCCGCCAGGGGGCGAAGTACAGGGTGGGGTCGGCGCGGTCGTACAGGTCGGTCAGGTCCAGCACCGCGCCGAGTTTGACGTGCTGGAACTCGTGCGCGAGCAGCAGGGCGAGGGTCGGCGCGGTGGCGGGCCGGGCGATGCCGACGGCGCCGTACGCCTGCCGGGCCGCCGAGCTGACGTCCCGGCCGGTCGGGCCCGGCCGCAACGGGGTGACCGTCGTCAGGCCGGCCCGGATGCCTTCCGCGCACCCGGGCAGGTCGCGCCCGAGCAGCTCCCAGGCTTCGCGCAACGCGCCCGTCCAGTCGAGCAGTTCGCTCTCGGAGAGGTGGTCCGCGACGGGGTGGTCGTGGCAGTCGCGCAGCGGGTCGGCGTCCTCCAGGGCGACCGTCCAGCCGCCGGCCAGCCGGACCCGCCGCAGCGGTTCGTCCAGTTCGGTGCGTACCGTGCCGTCGGACGCCCGGACCGCGAGGCCGCCCGCCCGCCCGGTGACCACGGCCTCGCCGTCGGGTACGGCGATCCGGCCGAGCGTCGGCAGGTGCAGCCACCCGCCGCGTACGGGCACGGCCACCGCGTCGCCCCGGCCGGCCCGCACGGCGGCCGCCGCGGCGAGCGCGGCCAGCGGGCCGAGTCCGGCCTGGAGGTCCCCGGCGAGGCGGCGGGCCGCCCAGGTGCGGGCGTACGGGTGGCCGAGGACGGCGTCCACGGCGGCGGGGGCCGCCGTGTCGAGCTCGGCCAGCAGGGTCCACGCTTCGGCCCGCCCCTGTCCGGAGGCGTCCCAGGCGGCGGCCAGCATCGCCCGGGTGAGGGCGAGTTGGGAGCGGCCGAGCGCGGCGACGGTCTCCGCGCTCCCGTATCCGTGCGCGAGTTCGTCGAGTTGCGACGGGGCGAGCGCACCGGGCAGCAGCGGTTCGGCCTCCGGCGACGGCGCACCGGGCGCACCGGGCACCCCGGCCGGCTGCGCGGGCACACCGTCGCCGGAACTCCCGCTCCCCGCAATGCCCTTGATGAACGTCATGAGATCACCGCAGTAGACGGAGGGATGGTCGAAGCTGCCTCCCCCATCGTCGCTCCGATAGCGGTGGGCGTACAGCCCGCCACCGCAGGAGCGGACCACGGAGCAGGCGCGGCAGGCCTCGCTCAGTCCGGCCAGGCCGGACTGCCGGGCGGCGATGCCGGGGTGGCGGGCGAGGTCGTCGAGGCTGTGCGCGAAAACGTTCATCCCGGTGGCGGGCGCGCCGTCGTACGCGGTCTTCAGGCTGTCGGCCTGCTCGAAGGTCCCGTCCGTCTCCAGGACGGCCAGGTCGGAGGGCTCCAGTCCGAGCGACTCGGTGAGGCTGGAGAACCCCCGCAGGGTCCGGTGCACGGACTCGAAGGTCCGTACGGCGAACGGCCGCCCGTCCGCGTCCCACAGCTTGTGGACGGTCAGCAGCCAGTCGGCGTACGGGGTGGCACCCAGCTCGGCGGGGCGCCCGGGCGGCTCGTCCCAGGTGGCGTGCGGGAGCAGGAAGTCCACGGCGGGCGGCCGGAGTTCGGCCAGCGCCCGGTACACGGCCACCGGGTCGTTCCGGACGTCCATCGTGCACAGCAGCCCGGCGAACAGATGCCGGTATCCGGGTTCGTTCAGCAGCGCGACGGCCCGCAGCACCTGCGGGTGGCTGCTGCGTCCGTCGGCGAACCGCCGGTGGCGGTCGTTGGCGGCCTTGTCGCCGTCCAGCGAGATGCCGACCTTGATCTCCTGCTCCGCGAACAGCGCGCAGAAGTCCCGGTTCAGCAGCACGCCGTTGGTGTGGATGCGCAGGTCGAGGGCGCAGCCGGGCGGGAGTGCCGCCCGGAGCGCCTCGGCAGCGCGGCGCAAGCAGTCCGGGCCGGCGAGCAGGGGTTCTCCCCCGTGCAGGACGACCCGGACGGCGGGCAGCCGGTGGGCGGCCGCGTGCTCGCCGATGCGCTCGGCGGCCTTGGCCAGGATCCCGTCCGCGATGACCTTCGGCCGGGACCGCCAGCTGCTGTCGGCGTGTTCGTAGACGTAGCAGTGGTCGCAGGCCAGATCGCACCTGCTGTGCATCTTGACCACGAACTGTGTCAACGGCAGCGGAATCGACGTCGTCATGGAACTGTCCGGTTCGCTTCGATCGGCTCGGTCTGCTCGGCCTGGGCTCCGCCGGGAGTTCCGGGCCGGGTCAGATCGAGGAGTTGAAGGCTGCGACCGGCACGAGGCCGGAGTCCGCGCCGGGGAGCGCGCGCTGGAGCCGGGAGGCGAGCTCTTCCGCCCCGAGTGCGGCGAGGTCGGCGAGCGAGGGGCGTTCCGGCGTCTCCTGAGGGTCAGTGAGCTTGCCGGCCGGCCTGGTGCTGGTTACCGGAGTCATATTCGTTTCCTTAGGCGCGGTTAGGACCTGCCGAGGGTGGGTAAGCCCACCCGGTTGCGACCAATGTAGTGCCCGCGAAGACTCCGCGCGGCACCTTGCGGACTCACGTTGGGCTCCCCGGGCTGCCGACGTCGTACGACAGCGCTTTGGGCCCCCAGAATTCACCCGTTCAGCGGTCGCGCACTTCGCCGTGGCGCGCGCCGAAGCGCGTCGCCGTGGCCCGTACCCGAACAACCACACGGACCAGCCCCTGGTCACACCCCGGGAGTGCCCCGGGAAGCACCGGAACAATCGCCCCGCCGGGCCAAGCATCCGGCAAGCCGGATTCATTCCCCCGGCCCGCCGAGCGCCCGGACGGCCCGCACCAGCTGCTCAACCCTGGGCGACCGGGTCACACCGGCGGCGTTTCGACGAAGATGTCCACTCGTTCGGCCGCACCTGGAGCACCGACACCACCGATCTCCTGATTTAGTGTCAGATTCCTGACTGCCGCCCGACTGTAGGGGTGGTCCGACCCCAGCGACTCCGCCAGCACTGCTGCAGCCCGTTCGCCCAACTCTCGCGCCGTGGCCGGATCGCCCGCATCCACCAGCGAGTTGGCGTGGTTCAGCATCGTCACCCCGACGTACCGGTGCCGACCGCCCAACTGCGCCCGAAGCCCCTCAAGCGCCCGTCCGGAGAGTTCCGCGGCCTCCTCCGCACGACCGCTCCGCCGCAACAGCACCGCCAGGTTTCCGGCGGCGAGCAGCGTCGTGGGGTGCTCATCCCCGAGGCGTGCACGGTGATAGCCGGACACCTCCCGCGCCAACGCGATGGCCCGGTCCGTCTCGCCCGATGCCGCGAGGTCGGCGGCCAGGTGTCCGGCGGCAGCCGCGGTCTCCGGATGGTCCGCCCCGTGGCGGACCAGTAGCCGCCGGTGCGCCTCCTCGTCAGCGGCCCGCGCCTCTTCGTACCGTCCGAGCCGCAGCAGGACCGCACCAAGGTGGCGGAGGGCCTTGAGCGTGCCGTCGTGATCCTCGCCGTAGCGGGCCCGGTAGCGCTCGACCGCATCCGTGAGCAGGGTCAGCGCCTCTTCGTACCGACCGAGTTCCCGCAGGTCGCGGGCATGGTTGACGACGGAGGAAAGGGTGTACAGGCTGTCCCCGCCGAGCACCGCACGCTGGCGGCGCAACGCCTCGGCGTGCCGAGCCAACGCACCGTGGAGGTCCCCGGCCAGGAAGTCGGAGAGCGCCAGATTGTTGATCATCATCGTGGTGCGCGGGTGCGCCGGCCCGAGGGATCGCTCGGCAGCCGCGAGCGTCCGGCGGTCGAGCTCCTGCGCCTCGCGGTAGCGGCCGAGTTGGCGAAGGTCACCACCCAGACCGCCGGCGGCCGCGATGGTCTTCAGGTGTTCCGGGCCGAGCAGGGCCGTCAGTTGCTCCCACACTGCCCGGTCGATCCGGTACGCGTCCTGTGCGGCGCCCTGGAGCCGCCGCACATTGGCCAGCTCGACCCGCAGGAACAACGTCGGCAGGCCCGCCTCGTCCCAGTGTTCCAGCGCCCGCGTCGCGAGGTCCCGCGCGGCCTCCAGCAGCCCTCGCTGCCACAGGTAGCGAACGGACCCGCGGATCCATTGCCGCACGTCCGGGTCGGCGCTCTCCACCGCTCCGGACGGGCCCAGGTGCGGCAGCAGCATGGCGAACCGCAGCCAGTCCGCGGCCTGGTCCGGGTCGCCGGCCCCGACCAGTGCCAACGCACGGTGCACGGCGGCACGGACGGACGGCCGGTCCGCCGGGTCCACCTGGTCGCGCAGCACGGCCTGGACGATCCGGTGCACCCCGAGTGTCCCGCCGCCCCTCGCGTCGTAGCGGACCATCCCGTACTGGTCGACGATCCGCAGGATGTCCCCGATCGCCAGACGCTCGTCCTCCCCCTGCGGGGGGCCGATCGCCTTGATGGCCGGCCCGCTGTAGAACAGCTCGATCGGAATCGCGTCCGGCCCGAGGAAGCCGCAGAGTTCCAGCAGCCGCACAGCCGGAGGACTGACCCGGCGCAGATCGGTACCGACGATCCGTGCCGTGGCGGCGACAGCGGCCTGGCCGCCACCGGGGATCGGTCGGTCCAGTACCTCGGTGAGTTCCTCGTCCAGCAGTTGCAGGTAGGAGGCGACCGGCATCGGCGTCTCCTGGAGCCACCGCGCCGCCTGGCCGACAGCGAGCGGCAGGTCGCCGAGCCGCTCGGCGATCCGGCCGGCGTCCAGGGGGTCGATCGCGGGGTTGAAGCGCCCCACCAGTCGCACGCTCTCCACCCGGTCGAACACCTCGACCTCGACACGGCCCGGATGCCGGGCCCAGCGCCGGTTCCGGGAGGTCACCAGCACGTGTCCGTCCGTCGTACCGGCGGGCAGCCAGGACGTCAGCTGGTCCGGATCCTCGGCGTTGTCGTAGACCAGCAGCCACCGCGCGTGCGGACGCGCGTGGGCGAGGTGGTCCAGCAGGCCCCGGGCCGCCTGCTGAACGTCCCCGTCCACAGGCAGTCCGAGCACCTCGGCGAGGTCGGCGAGCTGCTGCGGGATGTCGGCGGGCTGCTCGGCCCGGACCCACCAGACGACGTCGTACCCCGCAGCGAAGCGATGCGCGTACTCGACCGCGGTCTGCGACTTGCCGACCCCGCCCATCCCGTACAGCACCTGGACGGGTGTGCCGGCGGGCCTCCCGGTGAATCCGTCACGCAACCGGTCAAGCAACACGGCGCGACCGGTGAAAGCGGGGTCACGCTGAGGAAGCGAGCACACCACCGGCCGACTGCCAGGGAAACGGACCGACGGCGCGGCCGACTCCTCGGCCTCGACCCAACGGCCTGCGCCGGGCGGCGGCCCGAGCAGTTCGAACAACCGGGACTCCGCCGATTCGGCCTGGCAGGAGGCCAGTTCGACCACCGCCCGGCTGTCGAAGGGATCCGGGAGCGGTACGGCTGCCACGGACACGGCCGCCAGCGCGCCCTCCTCCCCCTCTCCGGAGCGGCGCCACAGCTCTCCCGCCCGTGGCAGTGCCAAGTACTCCGGCGACAGCAGTGCCAGCATCCGCCCGTCCCCGTCCAAGGGCCCGTCGACCTCCGGCAGGGCGCCGGACGGCTCCGTCGGGGTCGCAGCGCTGTGCAGCGTGGCCACGTAGCCGAACCCGGTCAGCGCCGCAACGGCCCACTCGGCCCACATACGGTCCCCCGGTGCGTAACTCACGTACACCTGACGGGACCTGGTCCGCCCGGGCCGCAGGTAGGCCGCGTAGAGCCGGCGCCGGACCCGGTCCGGGACGGGTCTCAGCTCGCGCACCCGCCCGTCGGTGAGCCAGGCGGCCAGCCTCTCGTACGCGCTGAGCAGGCTGCGATGTTGGCGGGGCCGGTCGGCGACGGTCGCCGGCACCTCCTCGTAGGCGTAGAAGGGCTTGTAGGGCACCTCCACATCGCGCCAGTACGTCTCCGCCCGCTCGCCGGAGAGCCAGCGTTCCAGGTAGGGGGCGAACGCCTCCCGGACGAAGTCCCGTCCGGCGGCGAGGCCCGACCGCTCGGCCTCCTCCACCCGCATCGGCACCGGGAACACCCGAATGTCCCGCACGTCCGAGTCGGCGATGGAGTGGGCCGCGTCGACGCCGCCGCGGATGCTCTGGGCGCTCATGGTGAAGCAGTCGATCACGGTGTCGGGCATCAGCACGGTGCAGATGCCGGAGGTGTCGCTGACCCCGGTCCGACTGTCGATCAGTACGTAGTCGTACGAGCTCGTCCACTGCTCACGCAGGGCCGTCAGGAACTCCGCCCCTCGGATGTCGTTCCGGGTGTAGAAGCTGCGCCAGTTGAAGCTGGTGACGGCCGCCGAGTAGGCGCTGTCCTGCCGTCCGGCAGGCATCAGGTCGAGGCGGCCTCCGGCAGGCAGATCGAGGGCGAGGCCGCAGAGGTACCTGTCCAGGTGTCCGGGCTCGGCGAGCCACTCCCGCGGTCCGAGCCCCGGCGCTTCACCCGCGCGGGGCAGGGCCTGATCGACGTAGCCGCGCAACAGGTCGATCAGGCCGGGTGTGCCGGAGAGCTCGGGATCAATCAGCAACGGGTGGTAGTAGCGATGCAGGCCCGGGGCTTCGAGGTCCCAGTCCACCACCAGGACCCGCAGTCCCTGACTCGCCATGATCCAGCCCAGGTTGGCCAAGGCCATGGTCCGGCCGGTGCCGCCCTTGAAGGAGTAGAAGGTCACGATCGAGCCGGTCGCCGACGGAGCGGCGGCATCGTCGGCTGTCGGCGGGGTCCGGTCGGCCGGCATCACGCTGAGTCCCCTCGGCTCGGCGCCTCGTCGTCAGGCGGCGTGGCGGTAACGGGGCCCGGATGCGCCCGTGGTGCCGGCCGGGCCGGGATCGCCAGCCTGGGGAGCGCCCGCGCCACCGGGCCGAGTCCGAACGAGGCCCGGATGGCCTCCGGATCACCGTCCTCGCCCTCGTCCACCTCGTCCAACAACCGGTTCTGCGCAACGGTCACGGTGCGCAATAACTCGCTCTCGAAACGCTCCCGGGTAACTCTCACCCGGAAGAGTGGTTCCGGCCCCGAGCGGTGCAGCCAGTTGCGCGGGAACACCGCGCGCACCCCGCCCCAGAGCTGGTCGCGGGCCGGCCCGTCCGGCGGATCGCCGGTGCCGGTCGGCACCAGGACCCCGGTGACCGGATGGTTCTGGTCGTCGAACTCGCGCAGCGCCTCCCGGTACGGCTCCTGCCTGGCCGCCCACGGATCCACGAGCAACACACTGACCTGATTGTTCTCCCGGGCCCGGTCCAGGTCGACCGCGAGGCCCGGGCCGATCTCGTCCAGTGTGGTGATATGACCGGCCCGGGTGATCGCCCGTTGGGCCCCGACCACCAGCGAGGGGACACTCGGCGGGTGGTACGGCGCCCAGTCCCAGGGCTGCGATCCGTACCACCCGCCCCCGGGCACCCGGGCCGCCGACTCCGTCCCGTCCGGTGACGATCCGCCGCTTTCCCGCGCCCGTCCGGCCGCCACGAACAAACGGACCATCCCCGGCCGGACGGGGGACGGCTGCTCACCGGAGAGCGGGAAACAGCCCTGGACCGCGCCGAGTTCGAGCTTCGGCAGCTCGCCGAGGAACTGCCCAGCGGCCTCCCGCACGCGCTCGGCGATCTTCCTGACGATCCGCAGGTACTCCGGCCCGTACGGGTCTGCCCGCAGCAGGGACCGCAGTCCACCGGCCGCGTAGGCCTCGCCCATGTCGCGCTGGACGTACTGGATCCGCAGCACACGGGACGGCAGGCCCTCCGGCAGCGGCTCCCAGAGCACCGGGATCAGCGCCGGCACCGAGCGACCGGTCAACTCCTGGTGGCGGCACATCCTTTCGTCGAAGGCCGTCCACTCCTTGCCGCAGTACGGACTCGCGAAGTACGCCGGGGAGTACAGCGCCACCAGGGTCCGGCACGAGGCGACGTTGTCGGACAGTTGCCGTTCCCAGTCGTCGCCCACCCGCAGCCGCTCGGTGTCCCGGTAGCCGAGCCCGGCCGGGCCGACGGCGGGTTCGAGTCGGGCCAGCTCGTCCTTGAGGTCGCTGAAGAACTGGTCCACGAACGTACTGCCGGCCAGCTGGTCCCGGCGGGCGTAGCTGAAGAAGAACAACGGTTCCATCGCGCCCCCGACCACATCACCCTGGCCTGCCGACCCGCCCACGGTACCGGCGAGTTGGGGGGATGCGGGGCCGTTCGGCCCCCATCAGCTCCGCGCGGGCGCCGCGCGGAGCCTGTGGGCCGAACGGATCACGGGCAGAGCCGCTCCACCCGCCACCCCGTCGGGCTGGACGGGTCGGCGACGTAGCGGAGCCGGTCGTGCAGCCGGTTCTCCCGGCCCTGCCAGAACTCGACGCTCCGCGGGACCACCCGGTACCCGCCCCAGAACGGCGGAACAGGCACGCCCTCGCCCTCCGGGTAGCGGCGCTCCAGCTCGGCGTACCGCTGTTCGAGGACCTCCCGGCCGCCGACCGGGCTGGACTGCTCGCTGGCCCAGGCGCCCAGCTGGGAGCCGTGCGGGCGGGTGCGGAAGTAGGCGGCGGTCTCGTCCCGGCCGACCTTCTCCACCCGGCCCTGGACGATCACCTGGCGGGCCAGCGCGATCCACGGGAACAGCAGCCCGGCATGCGGGTTGGCGGCCAGCTCGGAGCCCTTGCGGGAGCCGTAGTTGGTGAAGAACACGAAGCCGCGCAGGTCGTAGCCCTTGAGCAGGACGGTGCGCGAGCTGGGCCGCCCCTCGGCGTCGGCGGTGGAGAGCACCATCGCGTTGGGTTCCACCACCCCGGCGTCGTCGGCGTCGTGGAACCAGCGGGTGAACTGGCCGATCGGCTCGGGCGCGAGCTGCTCCTCGACCAGGCCCTCGTGGCTGTAGTGCTTGCGCATCACGGTGAGGTCCGGGCCGGGGCGGGCCTCGTCGGCCAGGGTCCGGTTGGCGGGGCTCGGGGGCGTCGACTGGGCGCGATCCGGGGTCTGCACGCCAACATCATCCCGTACGACAAGCAGCGGGCACCGCTACCTCCGGACAAACCCCGGTGGGAGATCAGGTGACCCTCCACCGCTCGGCCGCCCGCCCTGCGGGGAATTGTCCGGAACCGGACGTTTGGTTCTGGCGATTCCAGGGGTTCCGGGAGCGCCACGGGCCCGGCCGGCCCCTCCGACGGGGAAAGTCAAACGGGTCGACGGGAAACATCACCATGGTGGTGTATGGCGCAATGCACCCCGTGCCTGTCACCCTGGCACCGAGTGCCAAACACCATTCGGTCACTGGCGCGCCGCCCCACCACGGCGGAGCGCCGATCACAGAACTGAGGGAGCCGTCGCATGTCCGATTTCGTACCCGGGCTTGAGGGAGTCGTCGCGTTCGAGAGCGAGATCGCCGAACCCGACCGTGAGGGCGGCGCCCTGCGGTACCGCGGTGTCGACATCGACGACCTGGTGGGCAGCGTCTCCTTCGGCCACGTCTGGGGCCTGCTGGTGGACGGCAAGTTCAACCCCGGCCTGCCGGCCGCGGAGCCGTTCCCGATCCCGGTGCACTCCGGCGACATCCGGGTCGACGTGCAGTCGGCGCTCGCCATGCTCGCCCCGGTCTGGGGCCTCAAGCCGCTGCTGGACATCGACGCCGAGCAGGCCCGCGACGACCTCGCCCGGGCCGCCGTGATGGCACTCTCCTACGTCGCCCAGTCGGCCCGCGGCCAGGGCCTGCCGATGGTCCCGCAGAGCGAGATCGACAAGGCCGAGACGGTCGTCGAGCGGTTCATGATCCGCTGGCGCGGCGAGCCCGACCCGAAGCACGTCAAGGCCGTCGACGCCTACTGGACCTCCGCCGCCGAGCACGGCATGAACGCCTCCACCTTCACCGCCCGGGTCATCGCCTCCACCGGCGCCGACGTCGCGGCCGCGCTCTCCGGCGCGGTCGGCGCGATGTCCGGCCCGCTGCACGGCGGCGCGCCGTCCCGCGTGCTCGGCATGATCGAGGAGATCGAGCGCACCGGCGACGCCACCGCCTGGGTCAAGAACGCCCTGGACAAGGGCGAGCGCCTGATGGGCTTCGGCCACCGCGTCTACCGCGCCGAGGACCCGCGCGCCCGGGTGCTGCGCCGCACCGCCAAGGAGCTCGGCGCGCCGCGCTTCGAGGTCGCCGAGGCGCTGGAGAAGGCCGCGCTGGAGGAGCTGCACAACCGCCGCCCCGACCGCGTGCTGGCCACCAACGTCGAGTTCTGGGCCGCCATCATGCTGGACTTCGCCGAGGTCCCGGCGCACATGTTCACCTCGATGTTCACCTGCGCCCGGACGGCCGGCTGGTCGGCGCACATCCTGGAGCAGAAGCGCACGGGCCGGCTCGTGCGCCCCTCCGCGCGCTACATCGGCCCCGGCCCGCGCCGCCCCGAGGAGATCGAGGGCTGGGACGCCATCGCCCGCTGACCCCCCGGTCGGCGAATACCGGACGAGCGTCCGGTCAGTGCCCCTGAGCAGCGGGTCCGGCTCCGGCCGGGCCCGCTGCCGCACGTTTCCGAGCGGCTCCCCGAGCAGCCGTGACCGCGGTCTCAGCGGGCGGACGGCCGTACCCCGCCGGGCCCCCGGCCGGTAGGCTGCGCGCGTGGCTCAGATCCAGATCCCCGCTGACATCAAGCCCGCAGACGGCCGTTTCGGCTGCGGACCGTCCAAGGTGCGCCCCGAGGCCCTGAGTGCCCTCGCCGCCACCCAGACCTCCCTGCTCGGCACCTCGCACCGCCAGGCCCCGGTCAAGAACGTGGTCAAGCGCGTGCGCGAGGGCGTGAGCAGCCTGTTCTCGCTGCCGGACGGCTACCAGGTCGTCCTCGGCAACGGCGGCTCCACCGCCTTCTGGGACATCGCCGCCTTCGGCCTGGTGCGGGAGAAGTCCCAGCACCTGGACTTCGGCGAGTTCTCCTCGAAGTTCGCCTCCTCGGTCAAGGCCGCGCCGTGGCTCGGCGAGCCGACCGTGATCAAGACCGCCCCGGGCACCCACCCGCTGCCGGTCGCCGAGGCCGGCGTGGACGTCTACGGGCTCACCCACAACGAGACCTCGACCGGCGTCGCGATGCCGATCGCGCGCCCGGCCGGCGCCGACGAGGGCTCGCTGGTCCTGGTGGACGCCACCTCGGGCGCCGGCGGCCTGCCGGTGGACATCACCGAGACGGACGTCTACTACTTCGCCCCGCAGAAGTCCTTCGCCTCCGAGGGCGGCCTGTGGCTGGCCACCTTCTCCCCGGCCGCCCTGGAGCGCGCCGCCGAGATCGCCGCCTCCGGCCGCTACATCCCGCCGTTCTTCTCGCTGCCGACGGCCATCGACAACTCGTCGAAGGACCAGACGTACAACACCCCGTCGCTCTCCACCCTCTTCCTGCTGGCCGACCAGCTGGAGTGGCTGAACGGCAACGGCGGGCTGGACTGGGCGGTCGCCCGCACCGCCGACTCCTCGTCCCGGCTGTACTCCTGGGCCGAGAAGTCCCCGTTCGCGACCCCCTTCGTGGCGAACCCGGCCGAGCGCTCCCAGGTGGTCGGCACCATCGACTTCGACGAGTCGGTGGACGCCGCCGCGGTCGCCAAGGCACTGCGTGCCAACGGCATCGTGGACACCGAGCCGTACCGCAAGCTGGGCCGCAACCAGCTGCGCATCGCGATGTTCCCGGCGATCGACCCGGCGGACGTCGAGGCGCTCACCCACTGCGTCGACTACGTGGTCGAGCAGCTCGCACAGGTCTGACCCGGTCCCCCGAGGACACGGCCGAGGGCCACCGCCGACGGGCGGTGGCCCTCTCGCCGTTCCCGGGGTCCTGGGGCGTGTCTGTGCCCGGGCGGGCCTCAGGCAGGCTCAGGCAGGCCCCGGACGGGCCTCAGGCAGGCCTCAGCGGCCGACCAGCGAGCTGATCAGCACGACGACCAGCATCAGCACCAGGGTGCCGGAGACGATGCGCATACGAGTCTTGGGATCCACGGTCAACGAGCGTACCTCCGGCTCACCCCGGACTCCGCCGGGCCCCTGCCCCACCGCCCCCCACGGCCCGCCCCGCGGCGCTCAGCGCTCAGCCCTCAGCCCTCAGCCCTCAGCCCCAGTCGGCCAGCGCCCAGGTGCGCAGCGACACGTAGCGCGCGGAGCCGCCGCCCTGGTCGCTGCGCACCAGGTGCAGCTCGGCGGCCTCCCACTCCGGCCCCCGGTAGTCGGCCAGCGCCGCCACCAGGCCGTCCAGCTCGGCCGCCGCGACCCGCTGCACGGCCCGCCGGTGCCCGCGCGAGGAGCCCGCCCGGGCGAGGGTGAGGTGCGGGTGGAAGGCGAAGTCGTCGGTCGCCCCGGTGACCTCGGCGGTGGCCCCCGTGACGGCCTCGGCCAGCCGGCGCAGCGCCCAGGCCTGGCCCTCGACCCCGGCCCAGAGCACCCGGTCGCCGAACCGCCCCGCGCCCGCGATCCGCAGCCGGTGCACCGGGTTGACCTCGGCGACGGCGGCCAGGCCCGCCGCCAGCTCCGGCAGCCGCTCGGCGGCCACCTCGCCCAGGAAGGCCAGGGTCAGGTGCCGGCCCTCGGCGCCGGTCCAGCGCAGCCGCTCCGCCCCCGGCAGCTCCCGCAGCGGCGCGACCGCGTCCGCGAGCCCCTGCAGCGCCTCGGTCGTCGGCAGCACCGCCACGAACAACCTCATGGATCAATCTTCCCGCGACCGGCCGTCTGGGGTAGAACGGTCTTCCATGAAGATCCGCAACGGGGGGTCCGCGGACGTCCCCGACATCCTGTCCCTGCTCGACGGCGCCGTCTCCTGGCTGACCGCCCAGGGCCGTACCGGCCAGTGGGGCGACCAGCCGTTCAGCACCAACCAGGCCCGGATCGACCAGGTCTCCTCGTACGCCGAGGAGCCGTTCCTGATCCGCCTCGCCGTGGACGAGGACGGCCGTACGGTCGGCTGCTGCGTGGTCTCCGAGGACCGCGGCCGGTGGATCCCCGCCGTGGACGAGCGCGAGCTGTACGTCCGCAACCTGGTCACCGACCGCACCCGCAAGGGCTCCGGCATCGGCGCCGCGCTGATCGCCGACGCGATCGAGGAGGCCCGCCGGCGCGGCATCGGCCTGCTCCGGGTGGACTGCTACGGCGGCGCCGACCGCAAGCTGGTCGGGCTCTACCGGGCGCTCGGCTTCACCGAGACCGTGACGTTCGAGGTCGAGCAGCCGCACGGCCTCTGGCCCGGCCAGGTGCTGGAGATCCGGCTCTGACCCGTCCGCCCCTGAACCGTCCGGGCTCCTGAACCATCCGGGCCCCCGGGGCGCCCCCGGGGGCCTGACACGGCATCAGCAGGCCGCCGCCAGCTCCGACTTGCTCGCCGCACCGGTCCGCGGCACGAAGGCCACCACCCGGCCGCCGCGGCCCGGGTGCAGGTCGAACCGCACCCGCAGGTCCGCGCTGCGGGCCAGCACCAGGCCGACCGCGCCGGCCGCCGCCGCGGAGACCAGTCCGCAGGCCAGCAGGCCGAGCCGGGGCCCGTACGAGGCGGTCACCCAGCCGACGACCGGGGCGCCGATCGGCGTGCCGCCGGTGAAGACCAGCACCAGCAGGCCCATCACCCGGCCGCGCATCTCGGGGTCGGTGGACAACTGCAGCATGGAGTTGACGGAGGTGTTGAAGCTCAGCCCGAACACCCCGATGAGCATCAGCAGCAGCGCGAAGGTCCAGTAGTCGGGCGCGAACGCGGCGACCACCTCCAGCGCTCCGAAGGCCAGCGCCGCGCCGACCAGCCGGCGCAGCCGCGGCACGCCCCGGCGGGCGGCGAGCAGCGCACCCGCCAGCGAGCCGATCGCCATCGCGGTGTTCAGCAGGCCGTACTGGCCGGCGCCCACCTTGAAGGTGTCGTACGCGAAACCGGAGAGCAGCGTCGGGAAGTTGAAGCCGAAGGTGCCGATGAACCCGGCCAGCACCATCGGCCAGAGCAGCTCGGGCCGCTCCCTGACGTACCGCAGGCCCTCGCGCAACTGCCCCTTCTCGCGGGCGATCGGCGCGGTCGGGCGCAGTTCGGACTCCCGCATCGCGAGCAGCCCGCCGATCACGGCGGCGAAGGACAGCGCGTTGACGGCGAACGCCCAGCCGCTGCCGACCGCGGCGATCAGCAGGCCCGCGACGGCGGGGCCGACCAGCCGGGCGGTCTGGAAGTTGGCGGCGTTCAGGCTGACGGCGTTGGCCAGGTCCTTCGGGCCGACCATCTCGGAGACGAAGGCCTGCCGGGTCGGGTTGTCCACCACGGTGACCAGGCCGAGCAGCAGCGCGAAGGCGTACACGTAGTACGGCGTCACCACGCCGCCGACGGTCAGCACCGCGAGGCCGGCGGCCAGCAGGCCCATCGCGCCCTGGGTGTAGATCAGCAGCCGGCGCTTGGGCATCCGGTCGGCGAGCACGCCGCCGAACAGTCCGAGCAGCAGCATCGGCAGGAACTGCATGGCGGTGGTGATGCCGACCGCGAGCGGGCTGCCGGTGAGGCTCAGCACCAGCCAGTCCTGGGCGATGCGCTGCATCCAGGTGCCGGTGTTGGACACCACCTGGCCGGCGAAGTAGTAGCGGTAGTTGCGAACGCGAAGGGAGGAGAACATCCCCCCGGGCCTCGTGAAGCGGGCGCCTGTGGGAGATGTGGCCGATCGGGATCGGCCGGGAGCGGCGGGGTCCGCCGCGGTGCGTTCGTCGGGGTCGTCGTCGCCGTTGCCGGGCAGTCCCGTGGGGGCGGGTGCCTGGGCTTCGGCGGCCGCGGCACTGGCCGCGGCGGGGTCGGTGGTGGGCTCGTCGGTGCGGATGGCGGCGCTGGCTGCGGCCGTCGGTGTCACGTTGGTCTCCCCTCGCGGCGGGGGGGGCCGGGGGGGGGGGGGGGGGGGGCGGGGGGGGGGGGGGCGGGGGGGGGGGGGGGGGGGGGGGGGGCCGCGGGGGGGGGGGGGGGGGGGGGGGTGGGGGGGGGGGGGGGGGGGGGGGGGGGGGGCGGGGGGTGTCCGTTTGGCCCCCCCGGGGGGGGCGCGGGCCTGGGGGGGGGCCGCCGCGCTCCTGGTGTCGGTGGTCGGTCCTGCGGTGATGCGGGCTCCTTGTTCTCCCGGCGGCCGGCCGGGGTCGGTGTGCCTCAGAGGTGTACGAGCTGCGGCCGTACGGACCGCGGGTGTACGGCTACAGGTGTGCGAGCTTGTAGAGCACGGGCGCGGCCTCCCTGAGGACGGCCCACTCCTCCTCGTCGAGCCCCTGGGCGAGCTCGGCGAGCCAGACGTTCCGGCGCCGACGACTCTCCGCGAGGATCGTCTCGGCCTGCTCGGTGCTGCTGACGACCACCTGTCGGCGGTCCTCGGGGTGCGGTTCGCGCCGCACCAGCCCCTTCTCCTCCAGCATCGCGACGATCCTGGTCATCGAAGGAGGCTGCACGTGCTCCTTCCGGGCGAGCTCACCCGGCGTCGCCTTCCCGCACCGGGCGAGGGTGCCCAGCACTCCCATCTCGGTGGGACTCAGCGACTCCTCCACCCTCTGGTGTTTGAGTCGTCGGGAGAGGCGCATCGTGGACGATCGCAGCTGACTGATCGCTGCGAGGTCCTGCTCGGACATCTCGGGCATCTCTTTAGCTTACGTCATTACTCTCGCTAAGGAAAATGAGATCCGCCGCCGTGCCGGAGGGTCACCCCGGTGCCATATTGGTGATGGGCCCCAGCTCTCGACTCCCAGAAGGGCCGACCTGCCATGTCCGACCTCGCCACCGAGCGGTCCGAGCGGTCCGAGCCGTCCGGACGGCCGCAGTCGTCCGAACGGTCCGACCGGCCCCGGTCGTCCGAGCAGCCCCAGCCGACCGGGCCGACCGGGCCCGCCGACACCGGCTTCGGCCGGCTCGCCATGGTCACCATCGACTGCGCCGACCCGGTCGCACTGGCCTCGTTCTACGGCGAACTGCTGGGGTGGGAGACCAGGCACGCGGACGACCACTTCGCCATCCTGGACAATCCCGAGGGCGGCAGCCCGCTGGGCTTCGGACGGGTGACCGGCTACCGGCCGGAGCCGTGGACGGAGCCGGACGGCAGCAAGCACTTCCACCTCGACTTCTACGTCGACGACCTGGACGAGGCCACCGCCAAGGCCCTCGCGCTCGGCGCCACCGAGCCCGCCTACCAGCACGGCCGCACGCTGCGGGTGCTGATCGACCCGGCCGGCCACCCGTTCGGGCTAGCCCCCTTGGAGTAAGCACCAAAGGCGGCCGGGGACGGTGCGCAGGCGGTGTCAGGGGTTGGTGCCGGGATCATGCAGGCCGCGTAAAGGCCCATCCTGACCTGGGACTTCACGAAAAACGCGAACATTGTGCGACTGCCGGTCGATGGCTAATCTCCCCCTTGTCAGGGGCACCACACGCCAGGCTCCTCCCCGCGGGACGGCGTTCCCGCTCCGGTGCCCGTTCGCCGCGCGCCTTCCCCGACCAGCCGCGCCCTCCCGCGCCCCGGTGCCCTCAACCCTCGTCCAGGGAGCTCTCTTGGGTGCGATCCACCATGCCGACCACGGCTGGGTGACCCCGGCGGTCTCGTACTTCGTCGCCTGCCTCGGCGCCTTCGTCGCGCTGCGCAGCGCCCGCTGGGCGCTCGTCTCCCAGGGCCGCACCCGGGTCGTCTGGCTGCTGTTCGCCTCCACCTCGCTCGGCGCCGGGATCTGGTCGATGCACTTCATCGCGATGCTCGGCTTCTCCGTGACCGGTGCCGAGATCAGCTACCGGCCCCTGCTCACCGTGCTCAGCCTGCTGGTCGCCGTCGCCGTGGTCGGCATCGGACTCTTCACCGTCGGGTACTGGCGCCGCCGCGCCCCGGCCCTGCTGGTCGGCGGGCTGACCACCGGCCTCGGGGTCGCCGCGATGCACTACCTGGGCATGGCCGCGATGGTCCTGCCCGGCCGGCTCGGCTACGACCGGACCGTCGTGGCGGCCTCGGTGGCCATCGCCGTGGTCGCCGCCACCGCCGCGCTCTGGGCCGCGCTGAACATCCGGGGCACGCTCGCCGTCCTGGCGGCGGCGCCGGTGATGGGCGTGGCGGTCTGCGCGATGCACTACACCGGCATGGCGGCGCTCTCCGTCCAGCTGGACTTCTCGCGCTCCACCGAAGGCGGCGTGATGGCGCTCCAGTTCATCTTCCCGCTCGGGGTCGGGCTCGGCTGCTACGTGTTCTTCGGCTCGCTGGCCTTCGCCGTCTCCCCGAGCCGACCCGACTCCCAACCCCTGCTGGCCGGTCCGGCCGCCCCGCTGCCCCCGCGGGCCGCGCGCACCCCGGGCGACCCGGACGGCCAGTTCGTCCCGCAGCGGCGACAGCCGCTGGACGGGGCGGCCCGGCACTGACGCCGGGTACGGGAGCGGGGCCCGAGCGGGCGTCCGGCCGGGCCCCCCACCCCGGCCGGGCGCCGCCCGTCCCGCTCCTGCCCTCCCCGTACGACGCGCGACCTGCCGCAGCTCGGCCGGCCCGCGCGAACCCCTGTGCCCGCGCGGGCCGTTACGACCGCGCGGGCCGCGTACCGCTACGCGGTCCGCCTACGACTGAGCCGGCCGCCCGAGCAGCCCCGCCACGTGCTCCGGCGTGGCCACCGGGCAGACCTTGTGCACGAAGTCCCGCCGCAGCGCGTGGTACGGCTCGCCCGCCCGGTAGAAGTCGGCGTGCATCCGGCGCAGTTCCTCCGCCCGGTACTCGGCCAGCGGCTTGGCCTCCTCGTCGGCCGCGCGGCGGCGCTTCTTGTCCACCAGCCGCCCGGTGAGCTCCGGCGAGGCGGCGATCCGGGCCGCCTCCCGGGCCACCCAGCGGCGGAACCCGGCCGCGTCCCCGCCGACCGTACGGTCCACCAGGCCGATCCGGCGGGCGTGGTCCGCGCCGACCGGCAGCGCCTCGGCGGTGAGCCGCCCGGCCTGCTCGGCGCCGACCCGGCGGGGCAGGGTGTACGTCCAGTACTCGGAGCCGTACAGGCCCATCAGCCGGTAGTGCGGGTTGAGCACCGCCGAGTCCCGGCACCACACCTCGTCGGCGGCGAGCGCCGCCATCAGCCCGCCGGCCGCCGCGTTCCCGGCCAGGGCCACCACCGTCACCTTGTCCGTCGTGGTCAGCACCGCCTCGACGACGTCGTCCATCGCGTTGATGTTCTCCCAGGACTCCAGCGCCGGGAAGGCCGCGCCCTGGATGACGTTGAGGTGGATCCCGTTGGAGAAGAAGTCCCGGGGCGCGCCGAGCACCAGCACCGAGGTCGGCCGCTCGGCCGCCTCCCGGTAGGCGGCGAGCAGCCGGCGGCACTGGTCGGTGCTCATCGCCCCGCCCGCGTAGGCGAATTCGAGGAACCCGACCTCGCCCTCCTCGTGGTAGCGCAGCTCCGACCAGGTGTCCCGGCCGCTCGCCCGCTCCGGGCTCACCGGCACCTCGCGGACCCGGTACAGCTCGTCGGCGAGCACCGTGGCGGCCGGCAGCTTGAAGGTGGCCGGCCCGCCGGGGGTGCGGCGCGGGCGCAGCTGCGGTATCCACACCGCGCCGTCCACGGTGGCCCGGCAGATGGCGCCGTCCCGGGTGGCCAGCACGGCGCCCGGCACCGGGCCGCGCAGCTCGTCCTCGGGGTGGCCGCCGTGCAGGAAGAACTCCCGTCCGTACAGCTCGTCCAGCACGCCGGGCTGGGAGTCGGCGGCGCGCAGCCTGCGCAGCACGGTGGCGGTGTCGTCCCGCTCCCAGTCGATCCGGCGGGCCTCCTGGCGCAGCGGGGGCCGCGGTTCGCCGTGCACGTCCGGCCGGGCGTAGTCCAGCGGTTCGGGGGTGAACAGCCCGCCCTCGTACCGCTGGACGGCCAGCAGGACGGCCTCGACGGCGGCGTCGGCGAGCTCGCCCCGGTACAACTCGCTCTTGCCGCAGGCCGGGACGGGGAACTCGACGGACGCCCAGATGTCGCCGGCGTCCATCTCCTCGACGGCCTGCAGCACGGTGACGCCCCAGCGCTCGGCCCCCTCGGTGATCGCCCAGTCGAGCGAGGAGGGGCCGCGGTCGCCCTTGGGCCCCGGGTGGACGATCAGGACGGTCCGGGTCGACCAGATGTCCTGCGGGACGGCCTTGGTGAGCATCGGACAGATGATCAGCTCGGGGTCGGTGCGGACCACCGCCGCCCTCATCTGCTCGTCACCGAGGGCGAGTTGGACGGCGACCTGGTGGCCGCGCTCACGCAGCCCGGTGTGGACGCGCTGGGTCAGGCTGTTGAACGCGCTGGCGATCAGGAGAATGCGCAAGGAGGGCCTCCGGCGGGAACTGGGGTCGCGCGCAGGCGATGAAACCAGGGCATGGACACGTAACGATTACGGTCCGCACCTGGACGCCCTACTCTCACGCACCCCGCACACCCGCACCCCGCGTTTCGCCGGATCTCCCCAAGTCCCCGCTCCGGTCGAGTAGTCTGCGCCGCTCCCGCCCCCGCCCGTCCCGCGAGCCCGGCTCAGCGCGGGAACGCCCGGCGGGCCCGCCAGGTGGTGTGCTCCCGGGAGACCGCGTCCTCCGCCTCGGCGGCCAGCCGGGCCCAACGGGCCTCGGCGTCCGGCGCCTTGAGGTCGAGGTCGGACAGCTGGTTGCCGACGTTCTCCAGCTCCCGCGCGGCCAGTTGGTAGGCGGCGGCCAGCGGGCCGAGCTGCTTGAGCTGCGTCCAGGCGATGATCGCCGCGGCCGCGGCCGAGGTGGCGCCGAAGACGTGCACCGGCAGCGCGCCGGTGGCCTGGGCGATGGCCGCCGCCGCACCGACGATGATCAGCACCGCGACGCCGAGCCCCCAGGAGACCGCCTGCGAGTCGCAGGCCTCGGCCCGGGAGCGGTACCAGGTGCGCTGGCCCTCGACCCGGGTGCGCAGGTAGAGCGTGCGCCGGGCGGTCAGGCTCTCGGCGCGCTGCCGGCGCATCTCCGGGGTGATCTCGGCGACGCTGCCGGGCGGCACGATCTCCGGGTCCTCGAAGGCCCGCAGCACGTCCTCGACCTGGAGCAGGTAGCCGCGGTCGGTGTCCTCGGACTCGGCCGCACCGTCGAACGGCCGGGCCCGGACGGTGTACTTCCAGGCCAGCGTCTTGACCGACTCGGCCGCCGCCCGGGCCTGGTACCAGCGGCCCTGCGGGTTGCCGCGGCGCAGCCGGGACCAGAAGTAGCCGGCCACCAGGAAGGCGGCGACCGAGAACAGCGGCCAGATGTCGAGGGCGTTCTTGTCGTCCGGGTCGGGGAACGACCCGATCACGGCGGCGACCACCAGCATCGCGATCAGGCCGCGGTACCAGCGCAGCGTCTCCCGCTGGCCGTCCAGCGAGGCCTTGTCCGTCGTCCAGAACAGCTCCGGCAGCAGCTGCGCCTCGACGCCCCCCGGCGGATCCTGTTGCACCATCGGTCGAGTCCCCTCCCCCTTCTCCGTCCAGCCAGTATTCCCACCGCCAACTGGCCTACACGGGCGCCTTTTTGACAACTTCTGACGGCCGGCCATTGCCCGACCCCCGGGTAACCGGTAGAAACGGTTACATGCCGCTGCACTGGAAGCTCGTCATCGACTGCGCCGACCCGCACCGCCAGGCCGCCTTCTGGGCCGCCGCCCTGGAGTACACGCCGGAGGACCACGGCGCGCTGATCACCCGACTGCTCGCCGCCGGCGCGGTCGGCCCGGAGTCCCTCACCGAGGTGGACGGCCACCCGGCCTGGCGCTCCCTGGCCGCCGTCCGCCACCCCGAGGACCCGTTCGACCCCGCCTCGGACACCGGCCTCGGCCGCCGCGTCCTGTTCCAGGCCGTCCCCGAGCCCCGGCAGGGCAAGAACCGCCTGCACCTCGACGTCCACCCCGGCCCGGGCGAGCGCGAGGCCACCGTCGCCCGCCTCACCGCCCTCGGCGCCACCACCCTCCGCCACGTCGACGAGCCCGGCGGCGCCTGGACGGTCATGCAGGATCCCGAGGGCAACGAGTTCTGCGTCCACTGACCCGCCCCCGGCGCGCGAAGGGGCCGGCGGCGGTCGACTGCCCGACCACCGCCGGCCCCACGGGCACGGCCCGGCGCCGTCCGTCAGAGGACGGCCCACTCCGGGTGGGACCCGGTCCGACTGCCGACGTAGACGCCCTCGGAGTCGTTGGCCTTCAGGTACCGGCCGGTGAGGACGTTCTTGATGAACGGACCGTCGTAGTCGAAGGTCTCCCACACCTGGCGCAGGTCGCCGGTGCACGGGAGGAGTACGGCGTGGCCCCACGGGTTGCTGGTGTCCACGTCCGTCAGGCACGCGTTCGCCGCGAGGCTGCGGATCTGCCCCGTCCCTTCGCGCGGGACGTCCCAGAGGAACGGCGGCACGGGGACGCACGGGCCCAGCCCGACGGTCTGGTCGGGGTTCACCGCGAGACACCGCCCGAAGTGGAGGTTCTGGATCTGCCCGACCCGGCCCTCGGGCTGCGCCGAGGCGGCCGGGGCCGTCGTCATGGTCAGAGCGAGGACTGCGCCGCCGATCACCGCGGCAGCCGTTGTACGGCTCACGACTGGTTCCTTTCAGGTCATGGGTACGCGGTCATGGGTCCGCGCCCCTACCCGGGAACCTCCCTCGCCGGCAAGGCGCCACGACCGTCCCGTCCGCAGAACAACCCGAAGGTGTGAAGCCCCGCTGCGGCGAACGCCGACGGCCCCGCCCTCCCGAGCGGGAGGACGGGGCCGTCGGAGAACCGGCCGGGGCCGTCAGAGCAGGCCGAAGGCCGGCATCAGGTAGTAGAAGGCGAAGACCGACGCCACCGCGTACATGGGGACGGGGACCTCGCGGCCGCGGCCGGCGGCCAGGCGCAGCACGCAGAAGGCGATGAAGCCCATGCCGATGCCGTTGGTGATGCTGTAGGTGAACGGCATCATCACGATGGTCAGGAAGGCCGGGATCGCGATCGTGTAGTCGGCCCAGTCGATCTCCTTGATCGAGTTGGCCAGGATCAGGAAGCCGACGGTGATCAGGGCCGGGGTGGCGGCCTGGGCCGGGACCATGGTGGCGAGCGGGGTGAGGAAGAGCGCCACCACGAAGAGCAGGCCGGTGACGATCGAGGCGAAGCCGGTCCGGGCGCCCTCGCCGACGCCGGCGGTGGACTCGACGAAGCAGGTGTTGGCGGAGGCCGAGGTGGCGCCGCCGGCCGCGGTGGCGATGCCGTCGACCATCAGGACCTTGTTGATGCCGGGCAGGTCGCCCTTCTCGTCCAGCAGGTGGGCCTCGTCGGCCACGCCGAGGATGGTGCCCATCGCGTCGAAGAAGCAGGACATCAGCACGGTGAAGACGAACAGCAGGCCGGTCAGCACGCCGACCTTCTCGAAGCCGCCGAACAGGCTGACCTTGCCGACCAGGCCGAAGTCCGGCGCGGAGACCGGGTTGCCCGGCCAGGTCGGGACGGTGAGGCCCCACTTGAGCGCCGGGACGTCGGCCACCTTGTCGATGACCGCGGCGAGCGCGGTGGAGACCGCGATGCTGATCAGGATGGCGCCGGGCACCTTGCGGATCAGCAGGACCAGGGTGAGCACCAGGCCGATCACGAAGATCAGCACCGGGAAGCCGAGCAGGTGCCCGTTGCCGCCGAGCTGGAGCGGGACGGTGGTGTGGGCGGCGTCCGGGATGCGGCTGACGAAGCCGGAGTCGACCAGGCCGACCAGGCTGATGAACAGGCCGATACCGATCGCGATGGCCTTGCGCAGGCCGAGCGGGACGGCGTTCATGACCCGCTCGCGCAGCCCGGTGGCGACCAGCAGCATGATCGCGAAACCGGCCAGCACGACCATGCCCATGGCGTCCGGCCAGGTCATCTTGGGGGCGAGCTGGAGCGCCACGATCGTGTTGACGCCGAGTCCGGCGGCCAGGCCGATCGGGACGTTGCCGATGACGCCCATCAGCAGGGTGGTGAGACCCGCGGTGAGGGCGGTGGCGGTGACCAGCTGGGCGCTGTTCAGGTGAGCCCCGGTGACGTCCGTGCCGCTGGCCAGGATGATCGGGTTCAGCACCAGGATGTACGCCATGGTGAAGAAGGTGGCGACACCGCCGCGGATCTCGCGCGGCAGGGTGGAGCCCCGCTCGCTGATCCGGAAGAAGCGGTCGACGGCGCTCGTGGGGGGCTGCGGCGCGGCGTCGGCGGGTTCGGGCGACTCGGTGGTCGGCTGGACCACAGGCATGCGTGCGTCCTCTGTGGGGGAGCTGAGGAGGGGGTGGGAACGCCCGGGGCGACGGTGGCCGGGCGCAGGGCCTCAAGTATCGTTTCCCGATCGCACACGCGCTATCTTCGCGCGTAGAGCCCGCGCGGGGTCACGGCACCCGCACAGCCGCCCCACCGCACCGTACGCTAGGCCCCATGCCCAAGACGCCACTGCACCCCTCGCCCCCTCCGCTGGAGGCCAACGACGTCGCCATCGTCGGCGGCGGCACGGTGCTGTGGTTCATCGCCTTCCTCGCCCTGCTCCCCTTCCAGGGCAGCCTCTCGGCGCACGGCCACGGCACCTGGCCGTGGATCTGCCTCTCCGGCGGCCTGCTCGGCCTGATCGGCCTCTGGTACTGCCGCGCCCGGCGGGACGCGATCGCCCGCGGCCGCGCCGCCGAAGCCGCCGAGGCGGCCGCGCACACGGCCGAACGGACGACCGGCGACGACGGCCAGGACCCGGCCACCCGGTCGGACTGAATAGTCCTTTAGTAGCACGCACCGGACATAAGGCGCCCGTAGAGTCGGTGCCATGACGCAGCCTGCCCAGCCGGCGGAAGAGCAGCCGGCCGACGGAGACCGCCCGGACGGAGCCCACCCCCTCGGCCTGCTGCCCGGCCGACGCGGCGGCCTGACCACCGCCGAGGTCGCCGAACGGGTCGCCCGGGGCCAGGTCAACGACGTCCCCGTACGGTCCAGCCGGTCCACCCGGGAGATCGTCCGCGCCAACGTCTTCACCCGCTTCAACGCGATCATCGGCGTGATGTTCGGGATCATCCTGATCGTCGGTCCGATCCAGGACGGCCTGTTCGGCCTGGTCATCGTGGCCAACACGGCGATCGGCATCATCCAGGAACTGCGCGCCAAGAAGACCCTGGACAGCCTGGCCCTGATCGGCGAGGCCCGCCCGCAGGTCCGCCGGGACGGCGCCGCCCGGCAGGTCGGCGTCTCCGAGATCGTCCTCGACGACACCGTGCTGCTCGGCATCGGCGACAAGGTGATCGTGGACGGCGAGGTCACCGAGGCGGACGGCCTGGAGATCGACGAGTCGCTGCTCACCGGCGAACCCGACCCGGTCCTCAAGCAACCCGGCGACCAGGTGATGTCCGGCAGCTTCGTGGTGGCCGGCGCCGGCGCGTTCACCGCCACCAAGGTCGGCCGCGAGGCCTACGCGGCCCAGCTCGCCGAGGAGGCCAGCAAGTTCACCCTGGTGAAGTCGGAGCTGCGCACCGGCATCGACAGCATCCTGCGGATCATCACCTACCTCTTGGTCCCCACCGCCCTCGGCCTGATCATCAGCCAGCTGGCCGTCGAGGGCCGGGACTGGCGCGAGGCCGTCCGGCGCATGGTGGCCGGCATCGTGCCGATGGTCCCCGAGGGTCTGGTGCTGCTGACCTCGGTCGCCTTCGCGATCGGCGTGGTCCGGCTCGGCCGCAAGCAGTGCCTGGTCCAGGAGCTCCCGGCGATCGAGGGCCTGGCCCGGGTGGACACCGTCTGCCTGGACAAGACCGGCACCCTCACCGAGGGCGGCATGGACGTGGTCGACCTGCGGGTGCTCTCCGACGGTGAGCCCGCCGCCGTCGACAAGGACACCGTCCGGCACGCGCTGGCCGTGATGGCCGGCGCCGACGCCCGCCCCAACCCGTCCATGCAGGCGGTCATCGACGCGTACGGGCGCGGCGACGACGGCGCCGCCTCCGGCCGCAACGGCTGGCGGGTGATCGAGGCGATGCCCTTCTCCTCCGCCCGCAAGTGGAGCGGCGTGCAGCTGCTGGAGCCGCAGGGCGGCGAGGCCAGCTGGCTGCTCGGCGCGCCCGACGTGCTGCTGCCCGCCGGGCACCCGGCCCTGGCCGAGGTGGACGAACTGGGCGCCCAGGGCCTGCGGGTGCTGCTGCTGGGCCGCACCCCCGTCCCGCTGGACTCCCCCGACCCGGCGGCCGGCCTCACCCCGCTCGCCCTGGTGGTGCTCCAGCAGCGGCTGCGCTCGGACGCCGCCGAGACCCTGCGCTACTTCGAGGGCCAGCGGGTCCGGGCCAAGGTCATCTCCGGCGACTCGGCGGTCTCGGTCGGCGCGGTGGCCGGCCACCTGGGCCTGCCCGGCGCCGACCACCCGCTGGACGCCCGCTCCCTGCCCACCGACCCGGAGCAGCTCGCCGAGACCGCCGACCGGACCAGCGTCTTCGGCCGGGTCACCCCCCAGCAGAAGCGCCAGCTGGTCGGGGCGCTGCAGTCCCGCGGCCACACCGTGGCGATGACCGGAGACGGCGTCAACGACGTGCTCGCGCTCAAGGACGCCGACATCGGCGTGGCGATGGGCACCGGCTCCGACGCCACCAAGGCGGTCGCCCAGATCGTGCTGCTGAACGACTCCTTCGCCTCGCTGCCGTCGGTGGTGGCCGAGGGCCGCCGGGTGATCGGCAACATCGAGCGGGTCGCCTCACTCTTCCTGGTGAAGACCGTCTACTCGGTCCTGCTGGCGCTCCTGGTGATCTTCACCCACTCGCCGTACCCGTTCCTGCCCCGGCACTCCACCGTGCTGTCCTCGCTGACCATCGGCATCCCGGCCTTCTTCCTCGCCCTCGCCCCCAACAACGAGCGGGCCCGCACCGGCTTCGTGAAGCGCGTGCTGCGGCTGGCGGTCCCCGGCGGCGCCATCGCCGGCACCGGCACCTTCGTCGCCTACACGCTCGCCCGCACCGACCACGCGACCGACCTCAAGGCCGACACCAGCGTGGCCACCCTGACACTCTTCCTGATCGCCATCTGGGTCCTCGCCATCGTCGCCCGCCCGTACAACTGGTGGCGGCTGCTGCTGATCGGCGCCATGGGCGGCGCCTTCGCCCTGGTCCTGCTGGTGCCCCCGCTGAAGTCGTTCTTCGACCTCTCGCTGGTCGGCTACCGCGACCCGCTGACGGGCGTCGCCGTCGCGGTGGTCTGCGGCATCGCCCTGGAGATCGCCTGGCGCGTGATGAAGCGCCGCGGCATGGAGTGACGGAGCCGCCGGCTAGCCGCGCCACCGCGTGACAAGCCCCCCGCGCACACCCGATGATGGCCCCGGAAGGGGGTGCCGAATGGCACGCAGGGGCGGGGACCTGGAGGCGTTCATCGCCTTCCTGGGCGGCTTGGCGGCGGCCGGACTGGCCGCCCTGGCGATGGCGGGCGTCGGGCTGACCGTCCGGCCCACACCGGCACTGCGGACCGCCGCGCTGGTGACGCTCGGCGCGGTCTGGCTGACCGCCACCACCGCCGTCTACCGGCGGCTGCGGGCGCGCACCGACCGGCCGACCGGTGCGCGCCGCGGGGCTCAGCCCTCGAAGTCCCGGGCGGCCGAGAGCTCGTAGGCGCGGTCGGGCTCGCTGAGCGCGGCCAGCACCTCGAAGCGGCGGTGCCACTGCCCGACCGACCAGGCCAGCCCTGCGGCGAGGCCCTCCGGGGTCGCCGCGTGCAGCAGGCCGGGCACCGGCGGGACCTCGAACTCGTCGTCCTCGTCGCCGGCCTCGGCCAGCTCCGGGTCGTACGGCGGCTCCGGGGTGTCCGCCCCGGTGTCCCAGCGCCAGTCCACCGCCGCCTCGCCGCCGTCCGGCCCGACGACCAGCAGCTCCTCGTGCTCCTCGTAGGCGACCGGGCAGCCGGGCAGCAGCTCCCGCACCACCGCCGGGACCCGGTGCAGCACGCCCTCGGAGAGCACCCGGCCGCCCGCCACCTCGCTGGCCAGCGACACGTGCAGCCGCTCGGCGAGGTCGGCGGCCAGCGCCGGGGCGACCGGCAGCAGCGGGTACGGGTGCAGCAGCTGGACCAGGTCGGGGGCGTCGGCGACGACCGCCTCGGTGGCGTCCACCACCACGGTGTGGGCCGGCCGGCGCCCGGTGTCCGGGTCCATCGGCGGCAGCGCCCGCACCACGTCCAGCGGCTCGATCCGCTCGCGGTCCACCCGGGCCAGCGCGGTGTGGATGCCGTGCAGCTGGCGGTGGCCGACCTCGGCGTCCGGGTCGGTCATCCGGTCCAGCACCTCGTCCGGCCCGTGCGGCTCGGCGAGCAGCGCGGCCAGCGTGGTGCGCACCCCGAGCGCGTGCAGGAACTGCTCGTCCAGGGTGGTGCGGGCCTCGTCGTACAGGCCGCGCAGCAGCGGGTCGGCCCCGGCGGCGCGCAGGCCGGCCGGCTCACGGCCCGCCAGCACCGGGTGGTCGCGCAGCCACCAGGCGGTGTACGGCGGCAGGTCGGCGTACGAGCCGTCCGGCAGCAGGGTGCGCACCGGGCCGACCACGGCCTCCCGGTACGGCGGGCGGGCCAGCGCGGCGAGCGCCTCCGGCCAGGCGTCGTCGTCCACCAGGTCGAGGTCGCGCACGGCCAGCAGCTCGGCGGCGACCGGCGGGACGCCGACCGCCTCGTCGGCCTGCAGCGCCTCCAGCGCGTCCTCGGCCCACTCGGCGAGCCCGTCCGGCGCCTCGTCCAGCAGGCCGGTGGGGTGGCCGCCGGCCGCGCGGTCGGCCGGGACGGTCGGGTCGAGCCGCTCCAGGTCGTCCGGGTCGAGCACCACGTCCTCGGCGCGCACCAGCACGAAGTCGGCCAGCACGCCGACCGCGGCGAGCACCTCGGACCCCCAGCGCTCCAGCAGCTCGTCGTCCACCCAGCCGGCGTCCTCCTCGCGGGCGAGCGCGGCGAACGGGCTCCCGGGCAGCACGAGTTCGCCGGCCCGGGCGGGCTCGCCCTCGTCGTCGAGCAGCGCCAGCCGGGCCAGCCAGGGGTGGGCGCCCGGCTCCGGGGCGGCGGCCTTCACCAACGCCAGGACGGCGTCGGCGAGTTCGAGCGCCGCGTCGAGGTCGTCCTCGGCCAGCTCGTAGGAGCGGGCGACGGCGGCCCGCGCCTCGGGGGTGTCCAGCACCCCGGCCGGGGTGGCGGTGCCGGCGCCGAGCCTGGCCAGCAGCGGGTGGGCGGCCTCGGGGTGGGCCAGCCGCAGGTCGAGCGCCGCGAGCGCGCCCGCGAGCGACCCGGGGTAGCCGGGGAAGGCCGCCCAGTCGGCGTCCTCGGAGGGCAGCAGGACGCGCCGCGGCCCGGTGACCGTCCGCCCGTCGGCGAGCGGGACGGGCAGCGCGCCGAGCGCCTCCGGGTCGGCCGCGCCGAGCGCCGCGTACAGGTTGCGCCACCAGGCGGGCTCGCGGTCCAGGCCGCCGAGCTGGTCCACCACCTCGGCCAGCGGCACCCGGCGCACGTTCAGCACCCGCAGCTCGGTACGGCGCTCCAGGCCGGCCGGCAGCAGCCCGGGGAAGATCGGCGAGAGCGCCTCGACCACCGAGCCGTCCGCGCCCTCCAGCAGCGTCGCGTCCCGGGGCCGCAGCGCGGGCGTGCCCTCCTCGACCGGCGCCGGGTGCGGCAGGAACGGCGTGTCGGGCAGCCGGGAGAGCACCCCGGCGCGCAGCGCGTTGTCCAGCGCGCCCTGGCCGAGCGGGGCCGGGACGAGGCCGAGCGAGCCGAGGTCGGCGCCGCGGGCGCGCAACAGCTCGGCGTAGCTGTCGGCGGCCCGCTCGGTGAGGAAGTCGGCCAGCGGGCCGGGGGCGACGTGCCGGCGGGTGGAGTCCAGCGGGTAGGAGGCGATCAGCAGCGCGGGCAGGCCGACCGGCTCGTCGCTGGGGGTGGGCGCGTGCAGCACGGAGGCGATCCGGGGCCGCTGCGGGGCGCCGTCCTCGCCGACCGGGACGGCCCAGGTCACCGTCCAGTACGGGCGGGCGCGCTCCTCGGTGGGCCGGTCGGCCAGCAGCTCGGCGGCGAGCGTGCCGGAGGCGCCGGCGGTCTGCCAGACCGTCCGCCGCGGCCGGCCGTCCGCGTCGTCGGTGACGGTGACCTCGGTGACCCCGTCCGGGCGGGTCTCGGCGGCGTCCCGGGTGAGCGTCCGGACGCCGTCCGGGGTCTCCACCACGACCTCGCGCAGGCCGGGCAGGGTGAGCAGCAGCGCGTCGTCGATCCCGGCCAGCAGACGGCGGGTCAGGTCCTCGGCGGCGGCGTCCCGCAGCGGCAGCACGACCACCGTGTCGTAGCCCTCCGGGGCGGTGCCCTCGGCCGCGAACGGCAGCCGCAGCAGCGGCACGTGGCCGTCCCGGCGGCGCAGCTCCTCGGCCAGCTCGGGCTGGGCCCCGGCCAGCGACCGGGCCTCGCCGAGCGACCAGCGCACCCCGCCGCCGGCGCCCAGCACGGCGGGCTCGTCGGTGACCGCGAGGACGGCGGCGAAGCCGACCCCGAACCGGCCCACGGCGGGCGCCTCGCCGCGCTTGGAGGAGGCGCGCAGGGTGGACAGCGACTCGACGGCGGCCGCGTCCAGCGGGGCGCCGGTGTTGGCGGCGGCGAGCACGCCGTCGGCGAGGGTCAGCCGCAGCCGGCCGGGGCCGTGGCCGGCCCGGACCGCGGCGTCGGCCGCGTTCTGCGCCAACTCGACCACCAGGCGGTCCCGGTAGCCGCCGAGCGCCAGCTCCTCCTCGGCGTTGGCGTCCTCCCGGAACCGGGACGGCGAGGCGGCCCAGGCGTCCAGCACCCGCCGGCGCAGCGCGGCGCTCCCGAAGGGGTCCGCGAGGTGCTCGTCCGTGCCGCTGCCGATGATCCGAGGTTCCACTGGACCTGCCACCTTCCGCTGCCCTGTTCGTCGTAGGGCATTCTTCCCTGCCCCACCGACTGCTCCCGACCACGGACCCCGCCGGCGTCGGCCCCGGGACGGCGCCGACGGCGCCTTCCGCCTCCCGCCCGGAGCCGCGCGGAACCGTCCGGACAGCACCGCGGCCCGCACCGGTCGGTGACCAGTGCGGGCCGCGGAAGACAGACCCGAGGGAAGGCCCGGGGCTCAGGAGTGGCCGAGCTCCTCGGCCGGGCCGTCGGGCTCGACGGAACCGGAGGCACGGTCCGGGTGCAGCGGCAGCGGCTCGACCACCAGCTCGTCCAGGATCAGCTCGGACGGCGCCGGCGGAGCCGGGATGACGGCCGCCTCGGAGTGCCCGCCGCAGCCGTACGCGAAGGAGACGATCTGGCCGTCGGCCGGACCGAACTCGTTGCCGCACACGCCGAAGGCCTGCCCGAGCGAGCCGCCGATCGGCACCAGGAAGCCGCAGCTCGCGCACGAGGCCGGGGCGGCCTGCGCCATCGGGGTCTGCGGGCCGTGGGACTTCTCCCAGCGCTCGGCGGCCAGGTGCAGGCCGAGCCGGGAGAGCACCCGGCTGCGGCCGAGGCCCAGCTCCTCGGCGACGGCGTTGATCCGGGCGCGGGCCGGAGCGGGCTGGACGTGCGGGTCGGTGACGACCAGGTCCTCGTCGTCCACCAGGGCGACCGCGGAGTTCGGCGCCGGCTCGTCCTCGCCGGTCCAGCCGGGCTCCAGCCGCAGGTCGTCGGCGCCGGTGGGCAGCAGGTCGCCCGGGCCCATGTCGCCGGGGCGCAGCCGGTCGCTCCACGGCACCCACTCGGGGGCGAGCACCGCGTCGGCGCCCGGCAGCAGCACGACCTCGTCCAGGGTCACGTTCTTGGCGCGCGGGGCGCGGGCGACCGTGACCGCCCAGTGCCAGCCGCGGTAGGCCGCGTCCAGGCACTCGAAGGTGTGGGTGACGACGCGGTCGGCGTCGGCCTGGACGCCCAGGTGCGGCCCGACGGCCTCCGCACCGACGGCCTCCTCGGCGGCCTGGCGGGCGAGTTCGACGGCCTCGGCACAGAGCCGGTCGGGGGTACGGCTTCGCATCGCAGCACTCACGGCGTCGATTCTCTCCCAGTTCTTCTGTCGCCCACGGCGTGTTGCCTGTTCCGTCGCGGCTCGGTGTCCCTCGTCCATTCTGCGCGACCGGGAGCCCCCTCGGGTACCGGCCGCGCCGCTCGACCGGCCTGCCGGCGCCCCGGCGCTCCGGCGGGTCGACCTTGGGCAGGCTACCCGTCGGCCGGTGCCCCGGCACAGTCCGGGGCGGACACGGCCGCTCCGGGGCCGCGCCGAGCGGAGTCCGGTCCCGCGTCGGCTCGGCGTTTCTGGGGCAGGATGGGCTTGTGGCGGACCACGACCCGTCGCAGCACGCACTGCGCGCCCCGCAGGCCGGCAGCCCCGACCAGGCGGACGCCGTGCCGCGACAGCAGCCCCCGGTCCCCGGCGCGGACGAACCGCAGCCGGCGGACGGCCCCGAGGCGCCCGCCGGCCCCCCGGACCGGCCCGGGAACGAGGCCCCGGAGACGCCGGGAGCCCCCGACCGGACCGCGCGGCAGCCGGACGGGCACGGGGACGAGGACGAGTTCGGGGACGAGGTCCCCGAGCCCCGCCGGCACTTCCTGGTCCGCACCGCCTCCGCCGCCGGCTCCCGCACCGGCAAGGTGGTGCACGGCACCGGCCGGCGGATCCGCCGGGCCACCGCCGCCGAGGGCGCGGGCGAGTCCGGCCTCGCCAAGCTGATCGAGCTGCACGCGCTCAACTCCTTCGGCGACATGCTGATCACCATCGCGCTGGCGTCCACCATCTTCTTCTCGGTGCCCACCGGCGAGGCCCGCGGCCGGGTCGCGCTCTACCTGCTGATCACGATGGCCCCGTTCGCCCTCCTGGCCCCGGTGGTCGGCCCGCTGCTGGACCGCCTCCCGCACGGCCGCCGGGCGGCCATGGCGATGGCCATGCTGGCCCGCGCCGTGCTGGCCTGGACGATGGCCGGGGTGATCGCCGGCGGCGGCATCGCGCTCTACCCGGAGGCGCTCGGCGTGCTGGTCGCGTCCAAGGCGTACGGGGTGGTGCGCAGCGTGGTGGTGCCCCGGCTGCTGCCGAGCCGGCTGTCCCTGGTGAAGGCGAACTCCCGGGTCACCCTGGCCGGGCTGCTGGCCACCGGCGTGGCCGCCGCGGTGGGCGGGCTGCTGCACCTGATCGGGCCCGGCTGGCCGCTGCGCGGCGCCTTCCTGGTGTTCGTCGTCGGCACCCTGATGGCCTTCCACCTGCCGCCCACGGTGGACTCCGCCAAGGGCGAGCAGCGGGCCGTCCTGCACGCCGAGGTGCACGGCGAGGGCTCGCACCTGATCCACCACCGGCCGCCGCCGGTCAAGGCCTCGCTGCGCACGGTCGGCCCCTCGGTGATCCTGGCGCTGCGGGCGATGTCGGCGATGAAGTGGCTGGTCGGCTTCCTGGTGATGTTCCTGGCCTTCCTGCTGCGGGAGGAGCCGATCGGCGGGCTGCGGCCGACGGTGGCGCTGGGCCTGGTGGCGCTGGCGGCCGGGACGGGCAACGCGCTGGGCTCGGTGCTCGGCTCCTGGCTGCGCACCCGGGGCCCGGAGGCGACGGTCGCCGCGATGCTGCTGCTGGCGACCTGCGTGACGGCGGCGGCCGCGCTCTGGTACGGCGTGGTGACGGTGGTTCTGGTCGCCGGGGTGGCCGGGATGGCGGCCTCGCTGGGCAAGCTGGCGCTGGACGCGCTGATCCAGCGGGACGTCCCGGAGGCGGTGCGGACCTCGGCGTTCGCCCGGTCGGAGACCCTGATGCAGGTGTCCTGGGTGGCCGGCGGCGCGGTCGGCATCCTGCTGCCGCTGAACGGGGAGCTGGGCCTGTCGATCGCCGCCGGGGTGGTCGGCCTGGCGCTGCTGTGGACGCTCCGCTCGCTCTTCCGGGTGGGCCTGCGGCGGCACCCGGCGACCCCCCGGGTGGCCTGAACGGGGCGGTGCGGCAACACGCGGTGCCTACCCCCGCGTCGCGTGATCGGCCCGGCCCGGTAGATTCTGACGCATGAGCCTCAATTCCCGTGCCATCGCCGCCCTCGGCGCCGTCGTCGTGGTCGGCGCCGCCACGGTGGGCACCTCCGTCGCCATCGCCGCCGGCCAGACCGAGCACATCTCCCACCAGGCCACGCTCACGGTGGGCAACTCCTCGGTCGTCGCGCAGCCGCTGTGCTGGAACGGCGGCAGCCCGCTCACCGAGGACCAGCAGCAGCAGTGCCAGGAGGACGCGACCAAGGCGCTGAAGGACGGCTCGCTGCCCTCCTCGGACGTCGTGGGCAGCGACCGGGTCGGCGTCGGCGTCTCGCCGAACGTGGCCGACACGGGCTGGTGGGCCTTCACCAACGGCGGCTCGGCCAACCAGGGCGGGCGCTACAGCCTGTTCTCGGCCGCCAAGGGCCAGACCTGGTCCGGCGCCCAGGCCGCGGGCAAGCTGCTGAACTCCAGCGGCAAGACCGTGGTGACCGTGGTCGAGGGCGACCCGAACCAGGAGGCCCCGATCGCCGTCTGGTACTTCCAGCTGAACACCCAGGACAGCTGACGGTCCCGCGATGACCGCGCATGCCGTCGCCGACGGCCGAGGCGAGCGGTCGGACCCCGCGGGGGCCCGGCTGCTCGTCGTCGTCGCGGTCGCCGCCGAGGCCGAGGCGGTGCTGCGCGGCCTGCCCGGCGGGTCCGCCGCGCTGCCGCTGCCCGGCGGCACGCTGCACCGGGCCCTGGCGGTGCCGGTGGACGTGCTGGCCGCCGGGGTCGGCCCGGCCGCCGCCGCGGCCGCCGCCGCCACCGCGCTGGCGGCCCACCCGTACACCCTGGCCGTCTCGGCCGGGATCGCCGGCGGCTTCGCCCCGCTCGCCCCGGTCGGCGCCACCGTGCTGGCCGACGCGATCGTGGCCGCGGACCTCGGCGCCGAGACCCCCGAGGGCTTCGCCGACGTCACCGAGCTGGGCTTCGGCACCGTCCGGCACACCCCGCCGCCGGCCGCCGTCGCGCTGGCCGCGCGGGCGCTGGACGCCGTGACCGGCCCGGTGCTGACCGTCTCCACCGTCACCGGCAGCGCCGAGCGCGCCGCCGCGCTGGCCGCCCGCCACCCGGGCGCCGTCGCCGAGGCGATGGAGGGCTTCGGCGTGGCCGAGGCCGCCGCCCGGTACGGCGTGCCGGCCCTCGAACTGCGCACCGTGTCCAACCCGGTGGGCCCGCGCGACCGGGCCGCCTGGCGGATCGGCGAGGCCCTGGCCGCCCTGGAACGGGCCTTCGCCGCCCTGCCCGTCCACGAGCTGGCATCCGCTCCACGAACCGATTGAGGAGGCCGGCCGTGGCTGAACGGCTGAGCATCGCGTACTCGCCCTGCCCGAACGACACCTTCGTCTTCCACGCCTGGGCGCACGGTCTGGTGCCCGGGGCGGACGCCCCCGAGGTGACCTTCGCCGACATCGACATCACCAACGGGCAGGCCGAGCGCGGCGAGCTGGACGTGCTGAAGATCAGCTACGGCGCGCTGCCCTGGGTCCTGGAGCAGTACGCCCTGCTGCCCTGCGGCGGCGCGCTGGGCCGCGGCTGCGGCCCGCTGGTGCTCACCCTGCCGGGCGTGGACTCCCCCGCCGACCTGGCCGGGAAGACCGTCGCGGTGCCCTCCGAGCGCTCCACCGCCTACCTGCTGTTCCGGCTCTGGGCGGCGAAGGCGGTGCCGGGCGGCTTCGGCGAGATCGTCGTCCTGCCGTTCCACGAGATCATGCCCGCCGTCCGGGACGGCCGGGTGGACGCCGGCCTGGTCATCCACGAGGCCCGCTTCACGTACCAGCAGTACGGCCTGCACAGCCTGGCCGACATGGGCGAGGCCTGGGAGCGGGAGACCGGCCTGCCGATCCCGCTGGGCGCGATCGTCGCCCGGCGCTCGCTCGGCGCCGAGCGGCTGCGGGAGATCGCCGACGCGATCCGCTCCTCCGTCCGGCAGGCCTGGGCGGACCCGGCCGCGAGCCGCGGGTACGTGCTGGCGCACGCCCAGGAGATGGACCTGGACGTCGCCGAGCAGCACATCGGTCTGTACGTCACCGAGTTCACCGAGGACCTCGGCGAGGAGGGCTACGCGGCCGTCCGCGCGCTGCTCACCCGGGCCGCCGCGGAGGGGCTGGTGCCCCCGCTCGACCCGGGTGCGCTGGCGTTCTAGAGCGTTCCGACTTCAGCGCGTTCCGGCTCCAGGGCTGTCCGGCTCCCTGTCAGACGTCGAAGTTGTCGGCCACCGCGCGCAGCAGGCCGGCCAGCTTCTGGCCGGTCGGCTTGGCGGGGTAGCGCCCGCGCTGGAGGCCGGGCAGCACCGCGTCCAGCGTGGTGATCAGGTCCTGGACGATCGGCGCCATGTCGTCGGCGCTCCGCCGCTGGGCGGCGGCCACCGAGGGCAGTGCGTCCAGCAGCTGCACGGCCATCGCCTGGTCCCCGCGGTGGCCGGCGACCACGCCGAACTCGACCCGCTGACCCGGCTTCAGCGACGTGACACCGTCGGGCAGCGCCTTGGTGTGGACGAAGACGTCCCCGCCGTCGTCGCGCGACAGGAAGCCGAAGCCCTTCGTCTCGTTGAACCACTTGACCTGGCCGGTGGGCATCTCGAACAGTCCTCGAATGGGTGTGAGGGATCCCGGCCCTGGCCGGGGATCACTGGGTGGTGGGGAAAGGCGGCCGACCTCGGCTCGGCGCCCGTGGGCGCTCGTGGCCGGCACGCGGTCAGGAGCAGACTAACCGTCCGTCACTGCCTCATCCGCGTTCCGCGAGGGACCCGCGTTCCGAGGCCCGGTGGGGGCGGCGGGAACGGGATCTCGCGGTCACGGGCGACCCGGCACTGGCACGGCCGGGGCGCGGCTCCGCGCGGTCCATCGGCTCACACCCCCGGGTCTGAGGACGCGGGGCGCACCTGTAGCGCCCCTCGGCACCCCGTGCATACCCCCGCTCAACAGGGATCAAAACGTTCAGCTGCCGGGAAACTGCGCAACGTGACCGGCCCGCTCCGGTGGGCCTCCCCGGCGGCCGCTCTGCCAGACTGGGGGCAGTTCCGACCGGCCCGTAGGAGTGAGCAGACGTGAGCAGCCAGAGCGCCGACCCCGGCGACGTGTACGTCAAGGCCGGGGTGATCGTCTTCGGTCTCGGCGCGCTCGCCACCCTGGTCACCTTCGTCCCGCTGTTCCTGCACCTGACGCCGCTGCCGACGGCCGCGTACTGGCTGAGCATGCTGATGCCGGCCGGCTTCCTGGCCGCGCTGACCGGACTGCTGCTGAACGCGCGGGCCCAGCGCCGCCGGATCGAGCCGGTCGAGTCCTGAGGCCCTCCGACTCCTGAGGCCCGCGGGCCTGCTCCGGGGCCCGCCCTAGCGGTCGGCCAGGTGCCCGGCGAGCCAGTCCGGGAAGCCGGTGAGGTCGTCCAGCACCACGTCCGCGCCCGCCTCGTGGAGCTCCCGCGCGCTGTACGGGCCGGTGGGCACGCAGACCGCGAGGGCGTCGGCGTGCCGGGCCCCGCGGATGTCGCCGAGGTGGTCGCCGACGTAGACGCTCGCGCCGTGCTCGCGCAGCGCGTCGCCCTTGGTCTCCGCCCACAGGTCGCCGATCACGGTGTCCGCGGCCAGCCCGGCGTGCTCCAGGTGGAGGCGGGCGTTCGGCTCGTACTTGCCGGTGATCACCGCGACCCGGCCGCCGTGGGCGCGGACCGCCTCGACGGCGGCGTGGGCGCCGGGCAGGGCCACGGTCGGGGCGAAGGCGTGGTCGCGGTAGAGCTCGCGGTAGCGGGTGACGGCCCGCTCCACCTCGTGCTCCGGGAACCAGTTGCGGATCTCGTCCAGCAGCGGCGGGCCGAGCCGGGTGACCACCAGGTCGGCGTCGATGGGGGTGCCGGTCTCGGCGGAGAGCGCCAGGTAGGTGGCGCGGATACCCGGCCGGGTGTCCAGCAGCGTCATGTCGAGGTCGAAGCCGACGGTGAGCGGGGCGGGTGAGGTCGCGGGCATGCCGCCAGGCTACCCAACGGGTGCCCCGGGCCACGAGGCGATTTGCCCGGGCTTCACGGCGGAACTTAGGTTTGCCTGAGTTGTCAGCGGAGAGGGCCCATGACCGACACCAGCGCACCGCCCGGTGCGCCCCGCGCGCCGTACCGCGCGCCGCGGCGCCGAATACTGTGGCTGGCCGCCGCACTCGTCGTGCTGGCCGCCGCGGTGCTGCTGAGCCTGGCGGTCGGCAGCCGGACCATCCCGTTCGGCGACACGCTGGACGCCCTGCTGCACGGCGGCGACACCGCGAACGCCGTGGTGGTCCGCGAGCTGCGGGTGCCGCGCACCGTCGTCGGGCTGGCCGTCGGCGCGGCGCTCGGCCTGGCCGGGGCCGTCATGCAGGGCCTGACCCGCAACCCGATCGCCGACCCCGGCATCCTCGGCGTCTCCCAGGGCGCGGCGGCCGGCGTGGTGGTCGCCATCTCCGGCTTCGGCGTCTCCACCCTCACCGGGTACGTCTGGTTCGGCTTCGCCGGCGCGGTGATCGCCACCGTGCTGGTGTACGGGCTCGCCGGGCGCGGCCGGGGCGGGGCCACGCCGATCAAGCTGGCGCTGGCCGGCTCGGCGACGTCCGCCTTCATCGCCTCGCTCAACACCCTGGTGCTGACCACCGACGCGGCCACCATGGACCAGTTCCGCTTCTGGCACGTCGGCTCGCTCTCCGGACGGACCTCGGACGTGGCCTGGCAGCTGCTGCCGTTCCTGGCCGTCGGCACGGTGCTGGTGGTCGCGGTGGCGCGCGGACTGGACGCGCTGGCGCTCGGCGACGACACCGCGAAGGGGCTGGGCGCCAAGACCGGCCTGGTCCGGGCGGTCGGCGCGCTCGGCGCGACCGTCCTGACCGGCTCGGCGGTCGCGGCGGCCGGCCCGATCGCCTTCGTCGGCCTCGCCGTCCCGCACGCGGCCCGCGCGCTGGCCGGCGCCGACCACCGCTGGATCCTCGCCTTCTCCGCCGTCCTCGGCCCGGCGCTGCTGCTGCTCGCCGACACCCTCGGCCGGGTCCTGTTCCCGCCGTCCGAGGTCCCGGCGGGCGTGATGACGGCGCTGGTCGGCGTCCCGGTGCTGGTGGCCCTGGTCCGCCGCCGCAAGGTGGTGGCGGCATGACTCCCGTCCCCGGTACGAGCTCCGCCCCCGGCACGGCATCCGTCTCCCGCAAGGTCTCGCTGCGCGGCTACACCGTCGTCCGGGCCGGGCGGGCGTCGTTCCTGGTGCACCGGCGCTCGCTGGCCGTCACCGTCGGGCTGCTGGTGGCGCTGGCGGCGACCGTGGTGGCCTCGCTCTGCCTGGGCGAGTCCACCGTCGCGCCGTCCGAGGTGGTCAAGGTGGTGCTCGGCCGGCCGAGCCCGCACGAGCTGGTGGTCGGCGAGTTCCGGCTGCCCCGGGTGGTGGTCGGGCTGCTGGTCGGCCTGGCGCTCGGGCTGGCCGGGGCGCTGATCCAGACCGTCGCCCGCAATCCGCTGGCCAGCCCCGACGTGGTGGGCGTGACCTGGGGCGCGACCGCGACCGTGGTCGGTCTGATGGCGTACGGCGTGGTCGGCTCGACCGGCCAGGCCCCGTACGCGGCGGTGGCCGGCGGCCTGGTGGCCGGGCTGCTGGTGTACGCGCTGGCCTGGCGGCGCGGCCTGCACGCGCAGCGCTTCGTGCTGATCGGCATCGGCATCAGCGTCGCGCTGTCCTCGCTCACCTCCGTCTTCCTCACCAAGGGCGACGGCTTCCAGGCCCAGGCCGCCAAGGTCTGGATGACCGGCAGCCTGAACGGCGCCGGCTACGACCAGGCCGACTGGCTCGCCTGGGTGCTGCTCGCCGCCGTGCCGGTCGCGCTGTGGGCCGCCCGCGCCCAGCGGTCGATCTCCTTCGACGACGCCACCGCCGTCGGCCTCGGCCTGCGCCTGGACCGGATCCGCCTCGGCATGGCGCTGCTCGGCATCGTGCTGGCCTCGTGCGCGGCCGGGGCCGCCGGGCCGGTGGACTTCGTCGCGCTGATGGCCCCGCAGATCGCGCTGCGGCTGGCCCGCTCGGCGCAGGTCCCGCTGTTCTGCTCGGCGCTGACCGGCGCGCTGGTGGTGGTCCTCGCCGACCTGGTCGCCCGACGGCTGCTGGCTCCGACGGAGCTGCCGGTGGGCGTGGTGACCGGCCTGGTCGGCGCGCCGTACCTGATGTGGCTGCTGATCCGATCCCGCCGTGGAGGTTCCTGATGTCCGAACACCGCCTGGAGGCCCGGGGCCTCACCCTGGCCTACGAGGCGCGCACGGTCGTCGAGGACCTGGACGTGGCCGTCCCGGACGGGCGGGTGACGGTGATCGTCGGCCCGAACGCGTGCGGCAAGTCGACCCTGCTGCGGGCCCTCGGCCGGCTGCTGAAGCCGGTCCGGGGCGCGGTGCTGCTGGACGGCGAGGAGCTGGCGCGGATCCCGACCAAGCGGATCGCCCAGCGGCTCGGCCTGCTGCCGCAGTCGCCGTCCGCCCCCGAGGGCATCTCGGTGGCGGACCTGGTCGCGCGCGGCCGCCAGCCGCACCAGAGCTGGTGGCAGCAGTGGTCGCCGGAGGACGAGGCGGCGGTCGCGGAGGCGCTGGAGCGCACCTCCACCGCCGAGCTGGCCGAGCGGAGCATGGACGAGCTGTCCGGCGGCCAGCGCCAGCGCGCCTGGATCGCGATGGCGCTCGCCCAGGGCACCGACATCCTGCTGCTGGACGAGCCGACCACCTACCTGGACATCGCGCACCAGGTGGAGGTGCTGGACCTGGTCCGCCGGCTGAACGTCGAGCGCGGCCGGACCGTCGTCGCGGTGCTGCACGACCTCAACCAGGCCGCCCGGTACGCCGACCACCTGGTGGCGATGCGGGACGGCCGGGTGGTGGCGCAGGGCGCGCCCGGGGACGTGGTGACGGCCGAGCTGGTGCGGGAGGTGTTCGGCCTGGACTCGGTGGTGGTGCCGGACCCGGTGACCGGCACGCCGCTGGTCGTGCCGGGCGCCCCGTGGGCGGCGCTCGCCCCGGACGCCACTCGCGCCTGACGGCCCGCGCTTAACGGCACTTTAGGTGCCATTTCGGACATAATCGACGGCGCCCCGACCCCACCGCGCCGCCAGAGGACCGCCGATGCCCCGGATCTCCCGCCGCACCCTCCTCACCGGCCTCGGCGCGGGCGCGCTCGCGGCGGCCACCGGCTGCACCGCCGCCCGGCGGCCGGCCCCGGCGACCGCGGACGGCCCCGCCGGCGGCGCCTCGCCGTCCCCGACCCCGGTGCCGCCGGTGACGGTGAACGCCGCCACCGGCCCCGTCGTGGTGCCGGGCGCGCCGATGCGGGTGGTCGTGCTGGACACCGACGTGCTCGACTCCGCGCTGACCCTCGGCATCACCCCGGTCGGCGCCGCGCTCCCGGCCCGCGACACCCGCTACCCCGAGTACTGGCCGACCTCCCGGACGGCCGGGATCCGGCTGGTCGGCCCGGCCGGCTCACCCGACCTGCCGACCGTACGGGCGCTGCGGCCGGACCTGATCCTCTCCAACCAGACCCGCGACGGCGACCGCTACGAGCAGCTCCGCGAGATCGCCCCGACCGTGCTCACCCAGACCGCCGGGGCGCCGTGGAAGGCCGACTTCCAGCTGCACGCCCAGGCGCTCAACCGGGAGGCGGCCGCGGCGGCCTTCGCAGGCGCGTACCAGAAGCACGCCGGGCAGGTGGCCCAGGCGCTGGCGGCGGCGAAACTGTCCGGGCGCAAGGTGAGCCTGGTGCGGTTCGTGGAGGGCGGCGGCATCCGGCTGTTCGGCCGGCAGAGCTTCCCCGGCACGGTGCTCGCCGACGCCCAGGTCGGCCGACCGGACGCGCAGAACGTCGACCAGTCCGACACCGAGATCCCGCCGGACCAGCTCGCCAAGGCCGACGGCGACCTGCTGCTCTACGCGACGTACGGCGATCCGGAGCTGTCCGGGGCCAACGCCGCCCTGGCGAGCCCGGGTTGGCAGGCGCTGGGGGCGGTCAAGGGGCACCGGGCGTTCCCGGTCGACGACCAGCTGTGGTTCCAGGGGATCGGGTACACCGGGGCCAACTACGTCCTGGACGAGCTGCAGCGCTTCCTCGGAGCCTGACCCGCCCCCGCGTAGCGGGCCGGGGGCACGCCGACGGCGGCGGCGAAGTCCCGGGTGAGGTGCGCCTGGTCCGCGTACCCCAGCTCGGCGGCGAGCGCGGCCAGGTCCAACCCGCCGTCCGTCCCGGCGCGTTCGGCGGCCTCGTGGAGGCGGGCACGGCGCAGCACCCACTTCGGGGAAGCGCCGACGTACTCGGCGAACAGGCGCTGGAGGCGGCGGACCGTCAGACCCAGCTCGGCGGCCAGCGCGTCCACCCGGCACAGGTCCGGCCTGCCGGTGATCCGGTCCACCATCGCGGCGACCTCGGCGGCGACCGGGTCGGGCTCGGGCAGCCGGGGGCGGAGGAAGGCGTCGGCGAGGGCCGCGGGGTCACCGGACGCCCCGAGGACCTCCGCGTTGAACCGGTCGGCCCCGGGCCCGAAGTACTCGGCGGCGGGCACTGACCGGTCGGCCAGCCCGCTCACCGGGTGCCCGGCGAGGGCGCGGAAGGCGCCGGCCCGGAACCGCGCGCCCAGCACGTGCCCCGCGCCCTCCAGGCGGCGGACGAAGAGCGAGCGGTCCACCCCGTACACGCGCGCCCGCGGGGCCTCGAAGACCAGGTGGACGTTGGGGTGGGCGAGCACCTTCTGCTCGTACGGCGGCAGGCCGCGCAGGTCCCAGCGGACCAGCCAGTAGTACTCGACGAACCGGGCCACGGCCGGGTCGGGGACGAGCCGGTCCACGGTGATCAGCTCCGCCGCCCGGGCGGGGTGGAGCACGCCGCGGCCGAGGCCGGGAGCGTCCGGGGGTTCCAAGGGGTCCAGGGGGTCCAGGGGGTCCAGCGGGTCCGTGCCCATGCCGCCAGGCTAGCCGTCGCGTTTCTTCAAGACCGGCCGGTACGGCCCCGCGCAGAATCGGCGCCATGACCGCCCACCCGATGCACCCGCTCCTGGCCCGCGCCGCCTCCGCCGCCGCCGCTGTCGCCACCGCCGTCCCGGCCGACCAGCCCCTGGACGCGCCGACGCCCTGCACGGAGTTCGACACCCGTGCGCTGATCAACCACTGGGTGCTCTACACCTCGCACGGCCTGGAGCACCGGGCCCGGCGGGTCGAACTGCCCGAGGAGCTCGGCACGCGGGACTTCACCGCCGACGCCGACTGGCGCTCCGGCTACGCGGCCCAGCTGGAGCGCGCGGTCGCGGCCTGGGCGGACCCGGCCGCCTGGGAGGGGGACGTCGACCTCGGCGGCGCCCCGGTACCGGCGGTCGGGATCGCCCGGATGCTGGTCCTGGAGCTGCTGCTGCACGGCTGGGACGTGGCCCGGGCGACCGGCGGGCGCATCGGGGTCGACGAGGAACTCGCCCTGCTGGCCGGGGAGATCGTGGCGGAGAACGCCGAGCTGTACCGCCGGTACGCGGGCTTCGCCGAGTCGGTGGCGCTGCCGGAGGACGCCTCCGCGTGGGACCGCGCGCTGGCCGCCTCGGGGCGCGATCCGCGCTGGAAGGCCTGAGCTCCGGTCGACGGGCCCGCCGGCCCGCCCGCGCCGGTACGGGGGGACGGCGCGGGCGGCGGGCGGCGCTCAGGCCGGGCGCATCGCCGCGGCGAGCTTCGCGCGCAACAGCCGTACCGCCGGGGACTGCTGGTCGCGGCGGACGACCAGCCCGAGCCGGGCGCAGGTGGCGGCGTCGGCCAGCGGGACGGCCCGCAGCCCGGCGCCCGTGGCGGAGGAGGCGCTGAGGACGGCCACGCCCGCGCCGCGCTCGGCGAGCCGGAGCAGGGCGGCCGGGGAGCTGGCCTCGATGTCGACCCGCGGATCGAGGCCGAGCCGGCGGCAGGAGTCCTGGTAGGCGGCGCGCAGGCCGGTGCCCGGGGGGAGGCAGAGGACCTTCTCGCCGCGCAGGTCGGCGAGGCGGAGCCGCGCCCGGTCGAGGGGGTGCCCGGCGGGGACGACGGCGGCGATCGGCTCGTCGACGACGACGGTGTCCTCCAGCCCCGGGGCGGCCTCGCCGGTGTAGCCGATCAGGGCCACGTCGAGGGAGCCGGCCAGGACCTGTGCCTGGAGGTCCTCGGAGTGCCCCTCGTGCAGGCTGAGTTCGATGCCGGGGTGGCTGCGGCCGAGGTCGGCGACGGTGTCCAGGAAGGGCGGGATCGAGCAGCCCATGATCATGCCGAGCCGGACCCGGCCGCGGACGGCGTCGGCGAACTCGGCGGCGGTGTGCTGGATGGCGTCGAGGGTGGCCAGGGCGTTCCTCGCCAGCGGGAGGACCGCCTCGCCGACCGGGGTGAGGCGCACCTGCCGGCCGGTCCGGTCGAGCAGCTGCTGGCCCAGTTCGCGCTCCAGCTTGGCCACTTGGGTGCTGACGCCGGACTGGCTCACGTGCAGCCGGGCGGCCGCGGCGGTGAAGGTGCCCTCGTCGACCACGGCGGCGAAGTAGCGCAGCTGGTGCATCTCCATGGGCGACGACGATAGGCGACCGGACCCCTACGGCATAACCAGAAGAGATGGAATCCATCCGATCCATCTGTTGGACGGATGGGCGAGGTGCTCGGGAGGATGGTGGCATGACGACGACGAAGACCGCGCGTGAGCTTGCCGAGACCTACTTCACCGCCTGGGAGGCGGGCGACTTCGAGACCGTCCGGGGCCTGCTGGCCGACGACGTCGACTTCGTCGGCGCGCTGGGGACGGCCTCCGGGGTGGAGGAGGCGCTGGCCGGGCTGAAGGGGCTCGGGCAGGTGCTGGAGAAGATCGACGTGAAGGTCCGGGTGGCCGAGGGCGACGAGGTGATCACCTGGTTCGAGCTGCGCACCAGCATCGCCCCGCCGGCGCCGACGGCGAACTGGATGCACGTCGAGGACGGGCGGATCACCCGGATCCGGGTGACCTTCGACCCGCGCGGGCTGCTGGCCGGCTTCGGCGGCTGAGGGGCCTCGCGGCCGCCCGCGGGACGCCTGCGGGGGGCCGCGGGGGGCCGCGACCGACCCCGCTCGGTCACTCACCCGAGCAGTCATCCCCCGCAGGCGACGCGGGACGGGGCGCGCTACCACTGGGTGAAAGCCCCCACTCCCCTCCGGGAGCCCCACCATGAGCGAATCGACGATCCCCGTGCCCACCGTCGGTGCCACCGTGCACCACGTCGAGTCGGACGGGAAGGCTGGTCCGGCCCTCGCCCACGGCATCCTCCTCGGCCCCCGCACTCTCCTGGTGCCCGATCCGCCGCGCACGGTCGGCGACCCGTGGCAGAGCCTCGCCGTCCGCATCACCGTCGCCCCCGACCCGGGCGACGGCACCGAGGCCCTGCGCGTGGCCGGCATCAGCCTGGCCGCCTTCGCCACCGACGACGTCCGCGCCGCGGCGGCCTTCCTGACCCTGCTCACGCCGTCACGGCACGCGCCCGCCCCCGGGGAGGTCACCCGGGACCGGCTCAACGACACCCTGCGGCAGTACCACGGCGACCTGTGGGCCGCCCACGCCGCCCTCGGCTATCCGGTCCGTCCACCGGAGCGCGCCGCCCCGCCGGAACCGTGGTGGTCCGACATCCCGGTGGAGGGGTTCCGGGAGTTCGACGACAACTGGTGCTGCCTCGGCTCGAACACCTCGTGCTGCCGGGAACTCCAGTTGTGACGGAGGTCGCGACGGACGGCGTCCGCCGCCGGGGGTCACCGACCCTCAC
>NZ_JBHUAL010000048.1:0-45343 GCF_042789775.1 Kitasatospora sp. NPDC056800
GGGGGGGGGGGGGCGCGCCGGGGGGCGGGTGGGGGGGGGGGCCCCCCCGCCCGGGCCCCGCCCCCCCCCGCCGGGCGCGCCACGGGGGCGGGCCCCCCCCCCCCCGCGGTCGGCGGATGGCCGCGCCACCCGCGACGGCCCCGGGTGTTCCGTCCTGTGGGGGCGAGGAGGCGGTTGCCGCCACTGGTGGCGGCGCCCGGAAAACCCCGGCGGGCCTTGCGGGCGCTGCCGTAGGATCCGGGCCCGTGCAGAGTGACGATACGACCGGGTCCGAGAGTGTCCAGGGGGCCGAGGAGCCCAGCGGCCTCCGGGCGATCTGGGCGAACACCCTGGAGCCGGTGGCTCCGCTGCCCTGGTACCGGCGGGTGCCCCGCAGTGCCGTGATCGCGGGGGCCGTGGTCGTCGTCCTGTTCACCGCGGTGACGGTCGCGGCGGTGACCGGGTTCGGCGCCCCGACGCGGCACCGGATCGTGCTCGCGGACCGGATCGGCGACCAGGTGCGGCTCCCGGACGACGACAGCGTCCTGACCCTGCGCGCCGACTACGAGCGGCAGATGACGGCCCTGCGGCCGTACCGGGAGCTGACGGTGGCCGGCTACGGCGCCGCCGGGTCGACCGAAACCACGCTGACCGTGATCGGGCTGACCGGCAGCTTCCCGGACGTCCGGCGGGAGCTGGACAAGTACTTCGGCACGGAGACGCAGACGGCGGGCGCCCCGTCGGACGACCCGGTGGTGGTCGGGCGCCAGGACTACCCGGCCGGCCCCCTCGGCGGCGCGCTGGACTGCGCGGTGATCGAATCCCCGGCCACGTCCCTGGCCACCTGTGCCTGGGCGGACGGCAACACCGTCGGCATCGTCGTCGACGAAACGGGCGCCGGCAAGCCCGGGGAACTGGCCCGGCGCACGCTGGACATCCGGGCGGCCGTCGAGGTCGAGGAGAAGGACTGATCGACGGTCCGGCCGGAATCGTCGGACACGACCTGGAGCCGCTGAGATGAAACCCAACCTTGTGGACCCGTCGACGGTCACCACGGAGATGGCCGTGCAGGTTCGCACCTGGCGGGTCGACGAGGAGTTCAGTTGGCGCGCCGTGGCCCGGGCCGCCACCGACCTGTGGGGCTCCGGGTACGGCAGCAACCAGCTGTACGGCCGGGACCTCTGTGCGGCCGCCGCCCAGGTGCTGGGCGAGGACCCGGACCGGGAGCCGTGGAACTGACCTCCACCAAAGCGGTTGAGCGCGAGAAGTCGGCCCACCCGACTTCTCGCGCGGCCGGCGACAGGACCAGCGGCGGGGCCGGTCAGTCCCGGTGGGGCTCCGGGGACCACCGGCCGAGCCACTGGTCGGCGCCGAAGGCCTCGAAGCGCTCCACCTCGGTGAAGCCCAGCTTCGCGGCGAGGCGCATCGAGGGGAGGTTGGCGGTCTGGGTGGCGAGCACCACCGGCTCGCCAGGCAGCACGCCGGTGAACCAGTCGAGGACCGCCGCGCACGCCTCGGTGGCGTAGCCACGCCCCCAGGCCTGCGGCAGGAACAGGTAGCCGAGTTCGGCCTGCTCGCCGACCCGGCCGAGGCGCCCCGCCTCCTTGCGGAGCAGGACCTGGCCGATCGTCTCCCCGTCGCGATCGACGGCGAAGACCCCGGGGCTCCGGCTGGGTGCCCCGGGCATCTCGCGCTCGATCTCGTCCCGCGGCTTGGGCCCACCGAGGTAGGTGTTCACCTCCGTCGAGGCCAGCAGCTCGACGAACGCCGCACGGTCCCGGGCCTCGGGCTCGCGGAGTACGAGCCGCTCGGTCCTGATCGGGGCGGGCGGCCAGGGCAGCGGGCGCATACAGGTCTCCTGATCCTCTCGGGCGCCGGTTGCCGACGCCGTCGAAGATCAGGACGCGCTCCGGCGGAGCGCCAGTTGCGCGTCTCCGCAGGTCGCGGGCTCAGCCGTGCGGGTTGGCCGGGGTGGGGAGGGCGAGTTCGCACCAGACCGTCTTGCCGATGTAGCCGTCACCGCGCAGGTGGGCGCCCCACGACGTGGCCAGGGCGGCGACGAGTTCGAGGCCCCGGCCGGACTCGTCCTCCGGGGTGGCCTCGCACGGGGTCGGGAGGGTGGAGTTCGCGTCCGAGACCTCGATCCGGAGCAGGGAGTCGGTGGGGAGGAGAACGCGGACACCGATCATCCGGTCACGCGGGGAACGGGCGTGGCGGCAGGCGTTGGTGACGAGTTCGCTGAGGAGGATCAGCCCGGTCTCGGCGGAGTCGATGGGCACCTCCCACTCGAAGGCCTGCCGGATGAACCGGATACGGGCACGGCCGGCGCTGCGGGGGAGCCGGGGGAACATCCACTCGACGACATCGGCAGGCTGAGTGAGCATCAGGGTCCTTGGGTGTGTACGGACGGCGTCACTCGGGAGAGCTGAGTTCGGCCATTTCACCCTTCGATCGTCGGCATCCAGGCATAGCCTCAGCAGTTACACCGCATGTACAACGACAGCTTGACCGCCCTGTGACCAGGGCAGGGAGGGGTACCGGCCGTGAGCGCGCCGAAGGAGAACCCGATGTCGTGGAAGTACTGCGGCGACCAGCTCAAGCGGTGGCGCCAACGGTCGGGCGTGACGCGGGAGCAGTTGAGTCAGGCAGCCAGCTATGACATCGAGAGCATTCGGTCGATGGAGGCGGGGAGGCGGCGGCCGACGCTCAAGGTTCTTCAGGCTGCGGATGAACTGTGCGACGCGCAGGGGATGCTGACAGCGGCCAACCCTTACCTGATGCCAGAGCCACGGCCCGCACGCAGCGATGTCTTCTTTGATATCGAGAAGGAGGCAGTTGCCCTCTACTTCTTCGAAGCCCTCCACATCCCGGGCTTGTTGCAGACCGAGAACTATGCCCGGACGCTTCTCAGCCTGCCCATTCCGCCCGTGGACAGCGCCACCGCCGAGAACCGCCTGGCGATCCGTCTCAAGCGACAAGAGAGGCTCACGGACCCCGAGGTACTGTTCAGCTTCACCATCTACGAAGCAGCCCTCCACACTTCCATCGGCGGCAGGGAGGTCATGAAGGAGCAGCTCCACCGGCTGCTTGAGTTCGAGGACTCTCACAACATTCGGATCCAGATCGTGCCTACCGGGCGAATCACCCCGTCCGGACTCTCGGGATCGCTCACGATCTTGGAGACGATCAACAACGAGCAGTATGCGTATGTTGAGACGCACGAGACGAACGCACTCCACTCCGAACCGCGACTCGTAGGTAGGCTCAGCCGACGCCACGCGATGATCCGCGCGCAGGCCCTGAACACGCGGGAGTCAGCACAGCTCATCTGAAAGACAGTGGAGCAACTATGAACGCCACCAAACCGTGGTATCGCTCTAGCTACAGCAACCACGACGGTGGCGAGTGCGTCGAGGTCGCCACCTCCCCCTCCACCATCCACGTCCGCGACTCCAAGGACAAGGCCGGCCCGACCCTCACCTTCTCCCCCGAAGCCTGGTCCGCCTTCATCGCCTTCGCCTCCGAAGCTCAAGCAGCACGAGCCGAGTGACCCCTTAATGGAACGGTGAGGTAACTACCTCCCAACCACCCCCGCACGCAGCACATATGACTTATCGTCACGACTACACCACAGCCGGTTCCCCCGTGTAGCGTGCGCACCAACGAAACAACCCCCGCCGGTGCGCCAACACCGAACGGGGGTCTGACCGGCACGATCGAAAGAGACTCGATCCTGTGGCTACCCACGACGATACCGCCATGGCCACCCCTGGGTACGGCAAGCAGTCCGCCCCGGAGCAACTCCCCCGCTCCGCGCGCGACTTCGCCCACCTTCCGGCCCGCGAGGCCTACCTCGCCTCGCTCATCGACCGGCTCCCCGACGGCGCGGCCATGGACGCGAAGACCCTCGCCGTCCTCCAGCCCCACTACGGGCAGATGGCCTGCCGCTCGGCCCTCACCAAGCTCTCCACCGCAGGTCACCTGCGTCGCGTCCGTGAGCGCCTCGACTCCCGCCAGTGCCGCTGGGTGTTCCGCACCTACTTCTCCCGGACGCCCCGCTCCGACGGCTGGTGGGCGCACTTCCTCTCCACCGGGGAGGCGTCAACGCCCGCCGCACCCGATCCCCCCAGGGAGCGAACGCTCAACCGCACCTCCCCCACCTCGGCCGCCTACGCCGCCCTCGCCGGCCTCGGCCTGGTCGACCCCCGCCTCGCCCTCTCCGCCGCCGACTGCGCCGCGCTCGAACCGCTGGCCGCCGAGTGGCTGGACCGGGGCACCACGCTCCCCCTCTTCACCGCCGCGCTCACCGCGAACCTGCCGCCGGACATCCACAGCCCGGCGGGCTTCACCCGGCGCCGCCTGATCGACAAGCTGCCACCCGAACGTCCGCAGGCCCCGCGACCCCCACAGCCGGTCCCCATCCCCGAGTGCACCGACTGCCGCACCCCCTGCCGCCCGCACGCCCTCCTCGGCGGCCTCTGCCGCGCCTGCCGCAGCACCCCCGGCACCCCACCGGCCGCACCACCCCGCCCGGGCACCCTCTCCCCGGCCGCCGTCCACCGCCACGCCGCCCGCGCCAGGGGCGCACTCCGGCGGGACAGCGCCCCGCCCCTGCCCCTGCGAGCCCCTTGACACCGAGCCCCCGGCAGACCTCGCCGTCACAGGCAAGCAGGCCCGTGATCATGAATATTCACAGGCGGCAGCGTTAACCTATGCAAAATCCAAAGGTGAACTACGTAACATGCCTTGCATTCGAAGTCATCTGGTTTGCCCGCATGCTGAGATCCATGCGATAGTCGAAGCAGCCCAACGGCGGGCGACACCGCACGCCGCCCTGGGTTGATGACTTCGGCGGGCCCGACCTGGCACTGCCGACGCCCATCGCGCGGCACGCACCCCCTTGGCCGGCGCGATGACTTGCAAGGGCCCCCGCCCGCCGGACCACGGCGAATCCGGGGGCCCTGCGCGTTTCCCCACAAAAAAAGCGCCGACCGGCCGGAGGCCTCAGCCCCGCTCGCGCACCTTCAGCTCGAACCAGACACCCTTGCCCCGCGGCAGCAGGTCCGCGCCCCAGCGGTCGGCGAGGTCGTCGACGACCCTCAGCCCCCGCCCGCGCTCGTTCACCGGCTGGGGCTCGGCGAGGATCATGCAGGGCAGCGCCCGGGAGGAGTCCCGGACCTCGATCCGGAGCCAGCCGGGCTTGCGGCTGACGTGCAGTCCGATGGTGCGTCCGGCCGCGTGCCGCACCGCGTTGGACACCAGCTCACTGGTGAGCAGTTCCCCGGCCTCCAGGTGCTGGTGGAGCTCCCAGGACTCCAGGACCGAGAGCACCAGCCGACGGGCCACCGGGCCCGACTCCGGCCGGGAGGGCAGCCGTACCTCGTTGGGCGCGGACTGGTCGCACAGTCTGCTGGAATACATCTCCTCCAGCTCCGCGGAGGTGAGCCGCTCCAACGCCGAGAGCCCGCCGCCCTGCACGTCGATCCAGGACACTTCGGCGACCACGCCGGCCCCGGAAACCAATGACTGATCTGCTTCGCCCCAACCCGCCATGCGGACCATCATTGCGGAACGCAAGCAGCCGCGTACGGACAATGAGCAAACGATCTCTCCGCGTCGGCATATGCCGGATGCAAGAAGGGGTCCCCCCGGGCCGACTTCCGTCAATCCCGGGTTGACCCCTCCCCCACCTCAGCGGCGGTTTACCAGGCGCTCCACGGGACGTTCCAGCCGCTCAGCCCGTTCGACGGGTCGAGCGTCTCCTTCCGGATCGAGTTCTTCACGATCATCACGTCACCGATCAGCGAGCCGTCGTAGAACTTGCCCGCCGACGTGCCGGAGCCGCCGCCCTCGACGTCCTTGAGGCCCACGCAGCCGTGGCTGACGTTGTCCTCGCCGAAGGTCCTGCTGCTGCTCCAGTAGTTGCCGTGCACGTACGTGCCGGAGTCGGTGAGCCGCATCGAGTGCGGGACCTGGAGGTCGTACGGCGCGCCGGTCATGCCGGGCATGCTGCTGGACTGCATCCGCACCACGCCCTCCTTGGACATGACCACCATCGTGCCGTTCCAGGTGGGGTGTTCGGGCGCGCCGGCGCTGATGTCGATCTCGCTCGACTGGCCACCCTGTACGACCGTCATCTTGTGCGCAGCGGCGTCAACCGTCGAAATCTGGGACCGCCCGATCGTGAAGGGCTCGTCCCGGTCCGCGCCGTACACCCCGGGGGCGATCTCGACGCTCTTCAGCCGGTACTTGACGGTCACCTTGGTGTCCGGCGCCCAGTACTGCTCGGGGCGGAAGTCCAGCCGGCGGTCGCCGAACCAGTGGCCCTTGACCACGGTGCCGTTGCTGGTCTCGAAGCTGATGCCGCGGGCGACCTCGTCCCGGTTCTTCACGTCCTTGCTGAAGTTCACCGAGACGATCATGCCGACGCCGTAGGTGGCGTTGTCGTCCACGTTGTCCGAGGCCTTGGCGAGCGCCGTCGGGGTCAGCGTGGTGAAGTCGCTGTCCGCCGTGGCGACCGCGCCGTCGGCGTCCGCGGCCATCGCGCTGACCCGGTAGGCGGTGCCCACCTCCAGGCCCGCCGTGGGCGTCCAGGAGGCGCCGTCGGCGGAGATCGTCCCGGGGACCTCCTTGCCGGTCCTGTCGCTCACCTTGACGGTGGTCAGCTTGCCCCCGGTCGCGCCGACCTTGAGCGCGTTCGGCGCCACGTCCACCGAGCCGGCCTTGGGCTCGATGCTCACCGCGGCCGTGGAGACCTTCGGCGTCTTGCTGCTGGGCGCCGCCTCCGTGGGCTTGGCGCTCGCCGCGCCGGCCGCCAGATCGGCCTTGGCCGCGCTCCCCCCGCCCCCGTTCCCCCCGTTTGCCCCGCTGCCCCCACCACAGGCAGCCGTCAGCGCCATCGCCCCGCCGACCAGACCGACGGCCACCACTCTGCGTATCGACCTCATCGTCGATTCCCTCCCTCAGAAGATCCGAGAAACTCCCCGTGGACCCGACGGACCCGACCGGTATACGCAACCGGCCACCGGAAAGGTTGCGCCATGCGCGGGGCTGCTCGCCCCGGAAACCGCGGCGGCCCGACCCCAACGAGTGAGGACCGGGCCGCACGACGGACGACAGACGCCGAAGGGGCCTACCAGGCGGCCCAGTCGACGTTCCAGCCGCCGAGCCCGTTGGAGGGCGCGACGGTCTTCTCCTTGGTGTTCACGACCTTGATCGGGTCACCGATCATCGAGTCGTTGAAGAACTTGCCGGCGACGGAGGAGTCGCTGCCGCCCTTCACGTCCTGCATCGACACGCAGCCGTGGCTGGCGTTGGTCTTGCCGAACGGGCTGGCCCAGTAGTTGCCGTGCACGAAGGTGCCGGAGGTGGTCAGCCGCATCGCGTGCGGCACGTCCTGGATGTCGTACTCGCCGCCGAGACCGACGGTCTGCGAGTTCATCCGGGTGACCTTCTCCTTGGACATGACCACCATCGTCCCGCCCCAGGACGGCGTGGCGTCCGCGCCGAGGGTGACCGGCAGGGTGGTGCTCTTGCCGTCCCGCTCGACGGTCATCTGGTGCGCCTTGGCGTCCGCGGTGGAGACCATCGACCGGCCGATGGTGAACGGCTCGTCCTTGTCCACGTCGCCGTAGATGCCGGGGGCGACCTCGACGTTCTTCAGCCGGTACTTGACGGTCACCTTGGTACCCGGCGCCCAGTACGCCTCCGGACGGAAGTCCACCCGGCGGTCGCCGAACCAGTGGCCCTTCACCACGGTGCCGTTGCTGCTCTCGATGGAGATGCCCTTGACGACGGCGTCCTTGTTCTTGACGTCCTTGTTGAAGTTCACCGAGACGATCATGCCGACGCCGTAGGTGGCGCCGTCGCTGATGTTGTCGTTGGTGGAGATCTTCTTCTCCGGCGTCAGCGTGGTGAACGAGGTGGTGGACGCGGCCACCAGGCCCTCGCCGTCCTTCGCCTGGGCGTTCACCTTGTACGCCATGCCGACCGCGAGCGCGCCCGCGGGCTTCCAGCCGGAGCCGTCCGGGGTGATCGCGCCCTCGACCGGCTTGCCGTCCTTGTCGGTCACCTCGACCGTCGTCAGCTTGCCGTTCGAGACGGACACCTGCAGCCCGTTCGGCGGGACGTCCAGGGCACCGTCCTTCGGCTCCACGGCCAGCACCGCGGCCGAGGGCTTCGGCGTGGCCGACCCGCCCCCGTCCGCCGCGGCCGAGGCCGCGCTGCCGCCGCCCGAACCCCCCGTACCGCCCGAACCACTGCCCTTGTCGTCGCCACAGGCCGCGGTGAGCAGCAGTACCCCGCCCATGACCAGCGCCATCGCACTCTTCCGCCCGTAGCGGTTGGTGGTGCGTATCGCGGTGCCGGCCGTCTTCCCCGTCTTCACGGTTTCTCCCCTCCCGGTATTCACTCTCTTGACGCGTTGAGTGCCCCCGTGAGTTGCACCGGACGTGGATCTTTCCGGGCCGGGCTGCGGGCGCGCCGGAGCAGGATAGCTAAGCCGTCCGAGTGAATCCTGAGAGGAGTCGGTTGACGCGGGCGTGAAACCGTGGTGAAGACAGGACGTAACGGGCGAACGGGACTTACGGCAGCGCCGAAGCCGACGGAGGAGCCGCCGAAGCGGACGCGGTGGCCGCTGCCCCCCGACCCAGCGCACTCCCCGCCACCCACTGCTCCCACGGCACGTTCCAGCCGTTCAGCCCGTTCTGCGGCGGCACGAAGTCCCCGGACGAGGCCTTCACCTCCAGCACGTCCCCCTCCAGGGTGTGCTCGAACAGCCAGCCCGCCGGGGAGTCCTTGCTCGCCCCGCCCTTGACGTCGGACAGCCCGATGCAGCCGTGGCTCGTGTTGGCGGCGCCGAACACCCCCGGGTCCGCCCAGTAGTTGCCGTGCACGAAGGTGCCGGAGGCGGTCAGCCGCATCGCGTGCGGGACGTCCTTGATGTCGTACTCGTCGCCCATGCCGACGGTCTGCGAGTTCATCCTGGTCACCTTGTACTTCTCCGACACCACCATCACCCCCCGGTAGGTGGAGTGGTCCCGGCTGCCGCCGGAGACCTTGAGCACCCGGACCACCTTGCCGCCCTGCCCCGCCCGGACGGTCAGGGTGTGGGCGTCCAGGTCGACGGTGGAGACCTGCGCCCGCCCGACGGTGAAGTGCAGCTCCCGGCTCTGGGTGCCGTACTCCCCCGGCGCGCCCTGCACGTCCTTCAGTCGCAGCGCCACCGTGACCCTCGTCCCGGCCGCCCAGTACGCCTGCGGGCGGAAGTCCAGCCGCTGCCCGTCGAACCAGTGCGCGGCCACCGGCACCGGCGGATCGGCGGTGACCTGCACCGCCTTCTCCACCGCCGCCCGGTCGGTGATCGGACGGCTGAACCGCAGCGAGACCGGCATCCCGACCCCGACCGTGGAACCGTCCTCCGGGGTGAAGAACGCCACGAAGGTGTGCGTCGGGGTGACGGTCGTGAACGCCGAGTGCTGCGCCGCCCGCTGCCCCTGGTCGTCCTCCGCCACGGAGTCCACCGTGAAGGCCGTCCCGAGCGGCAGCGGCCCGTCCGGCGCCCACGCGCCGCCGTCGGCCGCGATCGTGCCCGGCACCTCCGTGCCCTTCCCGTCCGCCAGCCGCACCGAGACCAGCCGCCCCTGCGCCACCGTCACCCGGACGGCCCCCTCCGGCCGCACGTCCTGCGCCCCGTCCACCGGCTGCACCGAGAGCACCGCCCGCGAGGGCGCCGCCGGGGCCGTACGCCCACCCGGCCCCACCGCGTCCCCGTCCGGCACGACCGGAGGCCCGCCGCACCCCGCCAGGACCGCCACGCAGCAGGCCACCGCCGCCACGCCCCGCGCCCACACCCGTCCACGGCGCCGCATCCCGGGGCCCTCCCACTGTTCAAGTCCGATGCCCGGAACAACGAGAACCCTCCCAACGAAGACACGCCGCCCCCGAAACCCCCGCTCCCGAAACCCCGGACCGCTTCCGGCCAACACATTCCGGGAAAGAGAAGGTGAATGGACCCAGAACACCCCGCCCAGGGAGGCCCCCGCCATGGCGTCAGAACAGCAGCTGAACCCCGGCAGCTGCCAACCCCTCGGCGCCCGCCACCACCTGGACCGCACGGGCCGGCGAGGCACCAACTTCGCCCTCTGGGCCCCCGCCGCCGAAGCCGTCGAACTGTGCCTGTTCGACGAGGACGGCCAGGAGACCCGCCACCACCTCACCGAGCAGGACGTCCAGGTCTGGCACGGCTTCCTCCCCGGCGTACGCCCCGGCACCCGCTACGGCTACCGCGTGCACGGCCGCTGGGACCCGTGGACCGGCGCCCGCTGGAACCCCGCCAAGCTGCTGCTCGACCCGTACGCCCGCGCCGTCGACGGCTGTTACACCTCCCACGACGCCGCCTGCGCGGCCGTCCGCAACTGGCCCGAGGCGGACGTCGCCGACACCGTCCGGGACAACCGCGACTCCGCGCCGTACGTGCCCAGGTCCGTGGTCGTCCACGACGAGGACGACTGGTCCGACGACCGCCGCCCGAAGACCCCGTGGGCCGAGACCGTCCTCTACGAGCTGCACGTGCGCGGCTTCACCATGCGCCACCCCGACGTCCCCCCGCCGCTGCGCGGCACCTACGCCGGCCTCGCCCACCCCGCCGCCCTCGCCCACCTCACCCGCCTCGGGGTGACGGCCGTCGAACTGCTGCCGGTGCACCAGTACGCCAGCGAGGACCACCTCCAGGCCCGCGGCCTGGTCAACTACTGGGGCTACAACACGATCGGCTACTTCGCCCCGCACGCCGGCTACTCCGCCTCCGGCTCCCGCGGCGGCCAGGTCGGCGAGTTCAAGCGGATGGTCCGCGCCCTGCACGCCGCCGGGATCGAGGTGATCCTGGACGTGGTGTTCAACCACACCGCCGAGGGCGCCGAACTCGGCCCCTCGCTCAGCCTCCGCGGCATCGACAACGCCGCCTACTACCGCCTCCCGCCGAACCGCCCGCGCGGCTACGCCGACTACACCGGCTGCGGCAACACCCTGGACACCCGCCGCCCCCAGGTGATCCGGCTGGTCACCGACTCGCTGCGGTACTGGGTCACCGAGATGGGCGTGGACGGCTTCCGCTTCGACCTGGCCGCCGCCCTGGCCCGCGGCAGCACGAACGGCGGCGACGCCGTCGACACCGACCACCCCTTCCTCGCCGCCGTCGCCCAGGACCCGGTGCTGAACCGGGTGAAGCTGATCGCCGAACCCTGGGACGTCGGCCCCGGCGGCTACCAGGTCGGCGGCTTCCCCCCGCTGTGGGCCGAGTGGAACGACAAGTACCGCGACACCGTCCGGGACTTCTGGCGCGGCGCCCGCCCGGACGTCCGCGAACTCGGCTACCGCCTCTCCGGCTCCTCCGACCTCTACCAGCGGGCCGGCCGCCGCCCGTACGCCTCGGTCAACTACGTGACGGCGCACGACGGTTTCACCCTGCGCGACCTGGTCTCCTACGACCGCAAGCACAACGAGGCCAACGGCGAGGACAACCGGGACGGCACCGACGACAACCGCTCCTGGAACCACGGCGCCGAGGGCGAGACCACCGACGAGCAGGTCAACCGGCTGCGCCTGCGCCAACTCCGCAACCTGACGGCCACCCTGCTGCTCTCCGCCGGCGTCCCGATGCTCACCGCCGGGGACGAGCTCGGCCGCACCCAGGGCGGCAACAACAACGCCTACTGCCAGGACAACGAGGTCGGCTGGCTGGACTGGTCACTGCTGGAACAGCCCGGCTGGCAGGAGCTGTGCGCGCTCACCGCCCGGCTGGTCCGGCTGCGCCGGGACCACCCGGTGCTCCACCGGCGGGCGTTCTTCTCCGGCCGGGCCACCACCCCCGGCGGCCGGCCCGACCTCACCTGGTTCACCCCGCGGGGCACGGAGATGACCGAGGCCGACTGGTTCGCGCCGACCGCCTGCCTCGGCATGCTGCTCTCCGGCTCCGCGCTGCCCGAACGCGACGAGGCCGGGCGGCCGATCGGCGACGACGGCTTCCTGCTGCTGCTCAACGCGGGCCACGAAGCGGTGGTGTTCACCCTGCCCGCGGCGGCGCCGGCCCCCGGCTGGGAGCCCCTGGTCGACACCGCCGCCGCACACCCCGACGAACCGGCCCCGGCCGGCGCCGTCGTGCTGGGCGGGCGCTCGCTGCGGCTGCTGCGCGCGCCCGCCCCCGCCACGTAGCCGGGGCTCAGCTCCCGGCGTGCCCGAGCTCGACGTTCTCCAGCACGCCGATCGCGTCCGGCACCAGCACCGCCGCCGAGTAGTAGGTGCTCACCAGGTAGGAGGCGATCGCCTTCTCGTCGATGCCCATGAAGCGGACGTTCAGACCCGGCTCCACCTCGTCCGGGATGCCGATCTGGGTCAGGCCGACCACGCCCTGGTTGTCCTCGCCGACGCGCATCGCGATGAACGCGCTGGTCTGCTGGTCGGACACCGGGATCTTGTTGCACGGGAAGATCGGCACCCCGCGCCAGGTCGGCCGCTGCTTGCCGAGGACGTCGACGGTGGACGGGTAGACGCCGGCCCGGTTGCACTCCCGCTCGAAGGCCGCGATCGCGCGCGGGTGGGCGAACAGGTAGTCGGTGTCGCGGCGCATGCTCAGCAGCTCGTCCAGGTCGTCCGGGGTGGGCGCCCCGGCGCGGGTCTGGATCCGCTGGTCGAAGTCGGTGTTGCCGAGCAGCCCGAACTCCGGGTTGTTGATGATCTCGTGCTCCTGCCGCTCCCGCAGGGCCTCGATGGTCAGCCGCAGCTGCTCCTCGGTCTGGTTCATCGGCTGGTTGTAGAGGTCCGCGACCCGGCTGTGCACCTTGAGCACGGTCTGCGCGACGCTCAGCTCGTACTCGCGCGGCCTCAGCTCGTAGTCCACGAAGGCGCCGGGCAGCTCGTACTCGCCCTGCCGGCCGGCCGCGAGGTCGATCTCCGCCTCGCCGTGCTCGTTCTGCGCCTGCGCCGCGTCCGCGGCGAAGCCCAGCAGCTGCTCGCGCAGCGACTCGGAACGGCCGATCAGCTCCTGGAGCACCGGCCAGGACAGCGCCATCGCGACCCCGGAGGTGCTCGCCTTCACGGTGTACGGCCAGCTGCCGCCGCCCTCGGTGATCGCCTCGTCGCCGACGTGGTCGCCGTCGGCGAGCGTGCCGAGCACCGTCACCTCGCCGTACTTGCCGGTGCCGATCCGGTCCACCTTGCCGTGCGCGATCAGGAACACCTCCTCGATCGGCGCCCCCTCCTGCACCAGCACCTCGCCCTGCGCGAAGTCCCGCTGCACGAACCGGCGGGCCAGCTCGGCCAGCACCTCCTCGTCCTCGAAGCCGCGCAGCGCCGGGACCTCCGCCAGCGAGGGGGCGATCACCGTCACCGCGGCGCCGGTCTTGGCGAAGCTCACCCGGCCGCGCCCGGGCGCGTAGCTCAGCCGCCGGTTGACCCGGTAGGTACCCGCGCTGACCTGCACCCACGGCAGCATCTTCAGCAGCCAGCGGGAGGTGATCTCCTGCATCTGCGGCTTCGACTTGGTCGTCGTCGCCAGGTTCCTCGCCGCGGTCGTGCTGAGGCTGAGCTGGGCCCGTACCTGCACGATTGCCGAGCCGGGGCCGGGGGTGGGCTCGGTTTCGACCGTCATCTGTGCACTCCTGTCACTCACGCACCACTGGACATCCGTACAGGACGTGTCATCGGCTCATCGGCAGGCGCCCGCAAGAGGCGCACGGCGCACTCCTACCTGCACGAATGGCGGCGCGCGCCCCCTAATTCGCGCCCGCACCGCCCGTCCGAGTGGCCGGTTCTCGCCGGGCGCCACCGACAGGGGCGAAAAACCGGATGAGAAATGACGGCCCGTCTGCCTACCCTCACCGCGATGGCCGAGAACAGACAAGACCCCGAGAACCCGACCCCGGGAAGCCCCCAGAGCGACGGAACCGGCCCCGCCGGGCCCGGGCCGCGGCACTCCACGGTCCGCTCCCTGCTGCGCCTGTGGCCGTACGCGCGCGCCGTCCGCGGCCGGCTGGCCGTCTCGGTGACGGCCGCCACCCTCGGCATGCTCAGCACCCTCGCCGTCCCGGTGGTCCTCGGCCTGATCGTGGACGGCCCGCTCGCCGAGCACGACCTGGCCGGCCTCTGGCCGCTGGTCGGCCTGCTGCTGGTCCTCGGCACGGTCGAGTCCGCGCTGTTCTACACCCGCCGGGTGGTGCTGGCCCGCCCGCTGGCCGGGCTGGAGACGGCGATGCGCGGAGACCTCTTCGCCAAGCTCCAGCGGCTGCCGGTCTCCTTCCACGACCGCTGGGGCTCCGGCCAGCTGCTCTCCCGGGCCACCGCCGACATGTACACCATGCGGCTGTTCCTGGCCTTCCCGCTGGTCTTCCTGATCGTCAACTCGGTGATGTTCCTGGCCGGCACCGTGGTGATGTTCACCCAGGACTGGCGGCTCGCGCTGATCGCCCTGGTGCCCGTCGTCCCGCTGTTCGTGCTCACCCGGCGGTTCGAGTCCGGCTTCTCCGGCGCCGCCCGGCTCGCCCAGGACCAGAACGGGGACATCGCCACCCTGGTCGAGGAGTCCGTCCTCGGCATCCGCATCCTCAAGGCCTTCGGCCGGCACCGGTCGATGACCGAGCGCTTCCGCGCCCAGGCCCAGGAGCTGCGCCGCACCGAACTGCGCAAGGCGCACCTGCTCGCCAACCTCTGGGCCGTCATCGTCGGCCTGCCGGAGATCGCGCTCGCCGGCGCCCTCGCCGTCGGCGCCTACCTGGTGGCCCACGACGACCTGAGCGCCGGCACCCTGGTCGCCTTCCTCTCCACCGCGCTCGCGCTGCGCTGGCCGGTCGAGTCGCTCGGCTGGCTGCTCGCCTACGCCAACGAGGCCGCCACCGCCACCGACCGCTTCTTCGAGGTGCTGGACGAACCGGACACCCCCGAGGCGGACACCCCCGCCCCAGGCACCGCCGCGGCGCCCACCGCCCCGGACGGCATCCGCTTCACCGGCGTCCGCTTCCGCTACCCCGACGCCCCCGACGGCAGCCCCGACCTGCTGGCCGGCGTCGACCTGCACATCCGCAGCGGCGAGACGATGGCCCTGGTCGGTGCCACCGGCAGCGGCAAGACCACCCTCACCGCCCTGCTCCCCCGGCTGTACGAGGCCACCGCCGGCACCATCACGCTGGACGGCCGGGACATCCGCGAACTGCCCCGGCCGCGGCTGCGCGAACTCGTCTCGGTCGCCTTCGAGGAGCCCACCCTGTTCTCCGCCACCGTCCGGGAGAACGTCCTGATGGGCGCCCCGGGCGCCGGCGAGGAACAGCTGCGCACCGCCCTCGACACCGCCCAGGCCGGCTTCGTCGAGAAGCTCCCGAACGGCCCGGACACCGAGGTCGGCGAGCAGGGCCTGAGCCTGTCCGGCGGCCAGCGCCAGCGCCTCGCGCTGGCCCGCGCGGTGGTCGGCGACCCGGCCTTCCTCGTCCTGGACGACCCGCTCTCCGCCCTGGACGTGCACACCGAGGCCCTGGTCGAGCGGGCCCTGCGCGAGGTCCTCGGCACCACCACCGCCCTGGTCGTCGCCCACCGCCCCAGCACCGTGCTGCTCGCCGACCGGGTCGCGGTGCTGGCGGACGGCCGGATCACGGCCGTCGGCACCCACCAGGAACTGCTGCGCGACTGCGCGCACTACCGGGAACTGATGTCGGGCGAGGCCGCCCTGATACCCGACGGCCCCCTCGCACCGGAAGGAGCGCGCGCATGACCACCACCGCCGAACCCGTACGGGCCGAACCCGTCGCGCCGGCCGAGGAGGAGCTGCCCCCGCCGCCCGCCGACGAGGAGGACATCCCCGTCCCACCGGGCGCGCCCCGGGCGCTGCTGCGCTCGCTGCTGCGCACCCACCGGGCCCGGATCACCGTCGCGATGGTGGTGATCCTGGTCCAGCAGGCCGCGCTCCAGTCCGGCCCGCTGCTGGTCGCGGTGGCGATGGACCGCGGCATCCCGGCGCTGCGCGAGCACGACTCCGGCCCGCTGGTCGCCGTGGTCGCGGCCTACCTGTTCTGCGCGCTGCTCAGCCCGGTGCTGCAGTGGGTCTTCATCAAGATCAGCGCCCGGGTCAACCAGGACATCGTGCTGGAGCTGCGCGGCCGGATCTTCCGGCACGCCCAGCGGCTCAGCCTGGACTTCCACGAGCGCTACACCTCGGGCCGGATCATCTCCCGCGCCACCAGCGACATCGACGCGCTGCGCGAGCTGCTCTCCGAGGGCCTCCAGGAGCTGCTGACGGTCCTGCTGTCGGTCTGCTACATCTCGGTGCTGCTGGTGGTGCTGGACTGGCGGCTCGGCCTGGTCTCGCTGGCGTCCTTCCTGCCGCTGGCCCTGATCGCCCACTCCTTCCGCCGCCGCTCGCGCCGGGTCTACCGGCGCTCGCGCACCTCGGCCGCCTCGCTGATCGTCCGCTTCACCGAGACCATGAACGGCATCCGCCCGGTGCAGGCCTTCCGCCGGGAGAAGGCCAACGACGCCGCCTTCGCCGTGGTCAACCGGCAGTCCGCCACCGCCACCGCGGACGGCCTGCTGGAGATCGCCCGCTACGTCGGCCTCTCCCGCCTCACCGCCAACCTGTGGTTCGCCGGCGTGGTGCTGCTCGGCGCCTACCTGGTCGTCGACGACGCGCTGGAGCTGGGCGTGCTCACCGCCTTCGCGCTCTACCTGCGCCGGCTCTTCGACCCGGTCGACCAGCTGGCGATGTTCCTGAACAGCTACCAGTCGGCCGCCGCCGCCCTGGAGAAGATCGCCGGCCTGCTCGCCCACGAGCCGACCGTCGCCGAGCCGGCCGAACCCGCCGAGCTGCCGGAGGCCTCCGGCCAGGGCCGCGCGGTCGCCTTCGAGGGCACCCGCTTCGCCTACCGGACGGGCAAGGAGGTGCTGCCGGCCTTCGACCTGCTGATCCCCGCCGGGCAGACGGTCGCGGTGGTCGGTGCGACGGGCGCGGGCAAGTCCACGGTCGCCAAGCTGCTGGCCCGCTTCTACGACCCGACCGACGGCCGGATCCGGCTGGACGGCGTGGACCTGCGCGACCTGGCCACCCCCGAACTGCGGCGCGGCGTGGTGATGGTGACCCAGGAGTCCTTCCTGTTCTCCGGCACCGTCGCCGAGAACATCGCGGTCGGCCGCCCCGGCGCCACCCGGGAGGAGGTCGAGCAGGCCGCCCGGGACATCGGCGCGTACGAGTTCATCGCCGCCCTGCCGGACGGCTTCGACACCGACGTGCGCAAGCGCGGCGGCCGGATCTCGGCCGGCCAGCGCCAGCTGGTGGCCTTCGCCCGCGCGCTGCTGGCCGACCCGGCGGTGCTGATCCTGGACGAGGCGACCAGCTCGCTGGACGTCCCCGGGGAGCAGGCCGTGCAGCGGGCCATGCGCACCGTGCTGGCCGGCCGGACGGCCGTGATCATCGCCCACCGGCTCTCCACCGTGGAGATCGCCGACCGTGTCCTGGTGATGGACCAGGGCCGGATCGTGGAGGATGGCTCCCCACAGGAGCTGATCGACGGCTCCGGCCGTTTCGCCGCCCTCCACCGGGCCTGGCGGGACAGCCTGGTCTAGGGCCCCGGCCCCGGACCCCACGAATGTGCCCGTCCGGGTGCGCCGTCACGCACCCGGCCGGGCATTCCCCATTTCCCGCACGGAGGTACGCGGGCGGCCGCCCACCCGGTTCACCACCGGTGGACGGCCGCCCGCGGCCTCAGCGCAGCAGCCCCGCGTCCATCCCGGCCGACTCGGCCGGCAGCGCGACCAGCCCCAGCTCGGCCGGCGAGGCCAGCCGCGGGTGCGCGGGCAGCACCCGGACGGTGTAGCCGAACGGGCCGGTCCGGCAGAGCTCCAGCGAGCCCTCGTAGCGGATCCGGCCGTCCAGATCGGGCCCGCCGACCGGCTTGAGGGCGAGCAGGCAGGCGTCCGAGATCCGGTCCCGCTCGTCCACCCGGCCGGAGACCGCCTGCACCTCCACGTCGCCCGGCCGCAGCGTCCCGAGCGCGACCTGCACCCGCAGCTCCAGCGAACTGCCCAGCTCCTGCGCCTCGGTCGGGCAGTCCGCCTCGACGTGCTCGACCCGGACGGCCGGCCAGGCCTCCCGGACCGTCGCCTTCCAGAGCGCCAGCTCGCGCGCGCCGTGGCCGTGCTGCCCGGCCAGCTCCCGCTGGGCCTGCGCCGCCGGGGCGTACAGCCGCTCGACGTACTCCCGGACCATCCGCCCGGCCAGCACCTTGGGCCCGAGGGTGACCAGGGTGTGCCGGACCATGGCGATCCACTGCTGCGGCAGCCCGTCCGCGTCCCGGTCGTAGAACCGGGCGGCGACCTGGTTCTCGATCAGGTCGTAGAGCGCGGCCGCCTCGATGTCGTCGCGCCGCTCGGCCTCGCCGCTGTTCGGGTCGAGCGCCCCGCCGCTCTCGTCGGCCGTGGGGATCGCCCAGCCGTTGCGGCCGTCGAACCACTCGTCCCACCAGCCGTCCAGGACGGACAGGTTGAGGCAGCCGTTGAGCGCCGCCTTCATCCCGGAGGTGCCGCAGGCCTCCAGCGGGCGCAGCGGGTTGTTCAGCCAGACGTCGCAGCCCGGGTAGAGGCGCTGGGCCATCGCCATGTCGTAGTCCGGCAGGAAGACGATCCGGTGCCGCACCGCCGGGTCGTCGGCGAACGCGACCATCTGCTGGATCAGCCGCTTGCCGCCGTCGTCGGCCGGGTGGGCCTTGCCGGCGACCACGATCTGCACCGGCCTGGTGGGGTGCAGCAGCAGCGCGCGCAGCCGCTCCTGGTCGCGCAGCATCAGGGTGAGCCGCTTGTACGAGGGCACCCGGCGGGCGAAGCCGATGGTGAGCACGTCGGGGTCGAGCACCGAGGAGACCCAGCCGAGCTCGGCCTCGCCGGCCCCGCGCCGGCGCCAGGAGGCGTGCAGCCGGCGGCGGGCCTCCTCCACCAGCTGGGCCCGCAGGGCGCGCCGCAGTTGCCAGACCTCGGTGTTGCCGATCCGCTCCAGACCCGTCCAGCGCTTGCTCTCGCCGGTGGTCATCGCCTCCTCGGCGCGCTCGGCGCCGATCTCGGCGGCGCCGAGCCGGACCACCGCCGGGTCGATCCAGGTGGCGGCGTGCACGCCGTTGGTGACCGAGGTGATCGGCACCTCAGCCGGGTCGAAGCCGGGCCACAGGCCGTTGAACATCGAGCGGCTGACCTCGCCGTGCAGGGTGGAGACCCCGTTGGCGCGCTGGGCCAGCCGCAGGCCCATGGCGGCCATGTTGAAGAGCTTCGGGTCCCCGTCCTGCCAGCTCTCGGCGCCGAGCGCGAGCACCTGCTCGACCGGCACGCCGGGCAGCGCGGCGTCGCCGCCGAAGTGGCGGGCGACCAGCTCGCGGTCGAAGCGGTCGATGCCGGCCGGGACGGGCGTGTGGGTGGTGAAGAGGGTGCCGGCCCGGACGGCCTCCAGGGCGGCGGCGAAGTCGAGGCCGGTCCGGTCATCGGCGACCAGTTCGCGGATGCGCTCCACGCCGAGGAAGCCGGCGTGGCCCTCGTTGGTGTGGAAGACGTCGGGGGCGGGGTGCCCGGTGAGCCGGCAGTAGGCGCGCACCGCCCGGACGCCGCCGATGCCGAGCAGCATCTCCTGGAGCAGCCGGTGCTCGCTGCCGCCGCCGTACAGCCGGTCGGTGACGTCCCGCTCGGCGGGCGAGTTGGCCTCGATGTCGGAGTCGAGCAGCAGCAGCGGGACCCGCCCGACCTGGGCCTTCCAGATGTGGGCGGCCAGGGTGCGGCCGCCGGGCAGGGCCAGGTCGACCCGGCCGGGGGTGCCGTCGGCCTCCCGCAGCAGGCTGACCGCGAGTTCGTCCGGGTCGAGCAGCGGATAGCGCTCCTGCTGCCAGCCGTCCCGGCTCAGGGACTGGCGGAAGTAGCCGTGCCGGTAGAACAGTCCGACGCCGACGACCGGCACGCCGAGGTCGCTGGCGGCCTTGAGGTGGTCGCCGGCCAGGATGCCGAGCCCGCCGGAGTACTGGGGCAGCGCGGCGGCGATGCCGTACTCGGGCGAGAAGTAGGCGATCGCGGCGGGCAGCGGGGCGGCGTCGGACTGCTGCCGGGTCTGGTACCAGCGGGGGCCGGTCAGGTACTCGCGCAGGTCGTCGGCGAGGTCGCCGAGTCTGCGCAGGAAGCGCCGGTCGGCGGCGAGCGCGGCCAGCCGGGCGGCCGGGACCTCCCCGAGCAGCCGCACCGGGTCCTCGCCGGTCGCGGCCCAGACCTCCGGGTCCACGGACCGGAAGAGGTCCCTGGTCTCGGGGTGCCAGGACCAGCGCAGGTTGAGGGCCAGCTCGTGCAGCGGCTGGAGTTGTTCGGGCAGGACGGTGCGGACGGTGAATCTGCGGATTGCCTTCACGGCGTGAAGCGTAGCCGTGGCGGTCGGCCGGACAGTGCGTCAAGTGGACTATTGGGCATCCGTTCGGGCTATTGATGAGATCGCATTCGGCGCATTGGACTGCACGGGGGGCGCGCGAGGCGCACATTTCGGGGGCCCGCGCTACCAATACGTGAACTCTTCGGTACGGCTTCATTTCCGATGGCGCATCCACCCGGGAGAAGGCCCGAAACTACTGTCGTACCGCTGCAAAAACCTTGTCGCCGGTGCGAGGATGACCGAAGGTCGTTGATGCAGTGGGGAGTACGACGACGGGTGGCGTCCCCCGCGAAGCAGCACGTCCGAATCCTTTTCGTGTTGTCCGTTCCCGTCCTTCTTAGCCCATTCGGCGCTCACCGCGCACGGACGCGTGTCCTCCCTACCGGCCCGCTCGTTCACGGGTGGACCGGGTCGGCCGGGGCGCGCCCGGCGGAGGCGTGCGCCGGGACGCACACGGGCTCCGGGGCGTCCCACCGCCGGCTCGGCGGGCGCCGGGCAGGTTGCCGGGAACAGCGGCGCGGGCAGGCTTCCGGTCGCACGTCCTCCCCACCCAGCAGTCCTCCGGTACTCCCCCGGCCCGTACCCAGGCCCGCGGGGAGCTGCCGCCGATCTCGGGCAGGAGCTTGGCATGCACGGCGACACGCGGGACCAGTCCACACCGGTGGCCGAAGGCCTCGACGCAGCGGTCGCGGAATCCGCCGGACGGATGGATTCTGACACTCGGACAGATCCGGCGATGCCGGCGCCGAGGGCCTCCGGGGCGGTCCGTGCCGGATCCTCCGAATCCGAAGCCCCCTCGACGGCCCGGCACCCCGCGGCCGAGGAGGACCGGGCGGCGACACCCCGCAGGCGCACCACCACCACGCGCCGCACCACCGCCGCCACCCCGAAGACCGCAGCTCCGAAGGCCGCCACCGCGGAGGCCGCCGGGTCCGCCTCCGCGAAGGCCCCGGCCGCCGGGGCAGCCGCCCGGAAGGCCCCCGCTCGCAAGCCCTCCGCCCGCAAGACGACAGAGAGCGACACCGTGATCGGCCGCATCCCCGTCCTGGACGTCAGTCCCCTCGTCGACGCCGGCCGCCGCCCGGCCAAGGCCGTCGTCGGCGAGACCTTCCTGGTCACCGCGACCGTCTTCCGCGAGGGCCACGACGCCGTCAACGCCAACGTGGTGCTGCGCGACCCGCGCGGCCGCAGCGGCCCGTGGACGCCGATGCGCGAACTGGCCGAGGGCACCGACCGCTGGGGCGCGCACGTCACCCCGACCGCGCCCGGCCGCTGGTCGTACCTGGTGGAGGCGTGGAGCGACCCGGTCGCCACCTGGCGCCGGACCGCCTCGGTGAAGCTGCCCGCCGGGATCGACACCGCGCTGGTCCTGGAGGAGGGCGCCCGGCTGCTGGAGCAGGCCGCGGCCGGGGTGCCCAAGAAGGAGGGCCGCGCCGACGTGCTGGCCGCCGCCGACGCGCTGCGCGACCAGACCCTGCCGCCGCTGTCCCGGCTGGCCGCCGCGCTCGCCCCCGAGGTGCTCGACGCGCTGGTCCGCCACCCGCTGCGCGAGCTGCTCAGCGCCTCCCGCCCGATGCCGCTCCAGGTCGACCGCGAGCGCGCGCTGTTCGGCTCCTGGTACGAGCTCTTCCCCCGGTCGGAGGGCGCCGTGGTGGACCCGGCCGGCGTCGAACCGCCGCGCCCGGGCAACCTGCGCAGCGCCGCCGAACGCCTGCCGGCCGTCGCCGCGATGGGCTTCGACGTGGTCTACCTGCCGCCGGTCCACCCGATCGGCCGAGCCTTCCGCAAGGGCCCGGACAACACCCTGACGGCCGGCCCGCACGACGTCGGCTCGCCCTGGGCGATCGGCTCCCCCGAGGGCGGCCACGACGCCGTCCACCCGGACCTCGGCACCATCGAGGACTTCGACCACTTCGTCGCCGAGGCCAAGGCGCTGCACCTGGAGGTGGCGCTGGACTTCGCCCTCCAGTGCTCCCCCGACCACCCCTGGGTGAACAAGCATCCGGAATGGTTCAGCCACCGCACGGACGGCACCATCGCGTACGCCGAGAATCCGCCGAAGAAGTACCAGGACATCTATCCGGTCAACTTCGACCAGGACATGGACGGAATCGTCAAGGAAACCATCCGGATCCTCCGGTTCTGGATGTCGCACGGCGTCCGGATCTTCCGGGTCGACAACCCGCACACCAAACCGGTGGTGTTCTGGGAGAAGGTGCTCGCCGACGTCGCCCGGACCGACCCCGACGTGGTGTTCCTGGCGGAGGCCTTCACCCGCCCCGCGATGATGCACACCCTGGCGAAGATCGGTTTCCACCAGTCGTACACGTACTTCACCTGGCGCACCACCAAACCGGAACTCACCGACTACCTCACCGAACTCAGCGGTGACGCCGCCGCCTACATGCGGCCCAACTTCTTCGCCAACACGCCGGACATCCTGCACGAGTACCTCCAGCACGGCGGCCGGGCCGCCTTCGCGGTCCGCGCGGTGCTCGCCGCCACCCTCTCCCCCAGCTACGGCGTCTACGCCGGCTTCGAGCTGTACGAGAACGAGCCGGCCCACCCGGGCTCCGAGGAGTACCTCCACTCGGAGAAGTACGAACTGCGCCCGCGCGACTGGAGCCGCACCGACACCCTGGCCCCGCTGCTGACCGTGCTGAACCGGCTGCGCCGCCGCCACCCCGCCCTCCAGCAGCTGCGCGACCTGCGCTTCCACCCCACCGACAACGACCAGGTGCTCGCCTACTCCAAGACCGCGACCACCCCCGAGGGGCTCACCGACCAGGTCGTCACCGTGGTGAACCTCGACCCGCACCACGTCCAGGAGGCCACCGTCACGCTCGACGGCGACGGCCCGTACGCGGTGCACGACGAGCTCACCGGCGCCGTCTACACCTGGGGCCGGCACAACTACGTCCGGCTCGATCCCTCAGCCGAGCCGGCTCACCTCCTCACGGTTCGGAGGAACCCAGCGTGACAGTGAACGAGCCCGTCCCCGACACCTTCCCCGAGACCTCGAAGAAGAAGCTCGACCCGCAGTGGTTCAAGCGTGCGGTCTTCTACGAGGTGCTGGTGCGGTCCTTCCAGGACAGCAACGGCGACGGTGTCGGGGACCTCAAGGGGCTCACGGCCAAGCTCGACTACCTCCAGTGGCTCGGGATCGACTGCCTCTGGCTCCCCCCGTTCTTCGCCTCGCCGCTGCGCGACGGCGGGTACGACGTCTCCGACTACACCTCGGTGCTGCCGGAGTTCGGCGACCTCGCCGACTTCATGGAGTTCGTCGACGCCGCCCACGCCCGCGGCATGCGCATCGTGATCGACTTCGTCATGAACCACACCAGCGACCAGCACCCGTGGTTCCAGGCCTCCCGCTCCGACCCGGACGGGCCCTACGGCGACTTCTACATGTGGGCCGACGACGACAAGCAGTACCCGGACGCCCGGATCATCTTCGTCGACACCGAGACCTCCAACTGGACCTACGACCCGGTCCGCAAGCAGTACTTCTGGCACCGCTTCTTCTCGCACCAGCCGGACCTCAACTACGACAACCCCCGGGTCCAGGACGAGATGATCGCCGGGCTGCGGTTCTGGCTCGACCTCGGCATCGACGGCTTCCGGCTGGACGCGGTGCCGTACCTGTTCGCCCGCGAGGGCACCAACTGCGAGAACCTCCCGGAGACCCACGAGTTCCTCCAGCGGGTCCGCAAGGAGATCGACGCCAACTACCCGGACACCGTGCTGCTCGCCGAGGCCAACCAGTGGCCGGAGGACGTCGTCGACTACTTCGGCGACTTCGCCTCCGGCGGCGACGAGTGCCACATGGCGTTCCACTTCCCGGTGATGCCCCGGATCTTCATGGCGGTGCGCCGGGAGTCCCGCTACCCGGTGTCCGAGATCCTCGCCAAGACCCCGCAGATCCCCGGCGGCTGCCAGTGGGGCATCTTCCTGCGCAACCACGACGAGCTGACCCTGGAGATGGTCACCGACGAGGAGCGCGACTACATGTACGCGGAGTACGCCAAGGACCCGCGGATGCGCGCCAACGTGGGCATCCGCCGCCGGCTCGCCCCGCTGCTGGAGAACGACCGCAACCAGATCGAGCTGTTCACCGCGCTGCTGCTCTCCCTGCCCGGCTCGCCGGTCCTCTACTACGGGGACGAGATCGGCATGGGCGACAACATCTGGCTCGGCGACCGGGACGGCGTGCGCACCCCGATGCAGTGGACCCCGGACCGCAACGCGGGTTTCTCCTCCGCCGACCCGGGCAGGCTCAGTCTGCCGCCCATCATGGACCCGGTGTACGGCTATCAGGTGACCAACGTCGAGGCGCAGCAGAGCAGTTCGAGCTCCCTGCTGCACTGGACGCGTCGCATGATCGAGATCCGCAAGCTCAATCCGGCGTTCGGCCTCGGCAGCTACGCCGAACTGCCCTCCAGCAACCCCGCCGTGCTGGCCTTCGTGCGCGAGTACGAGGGGGACCTGGTCATGTGCGTGAACAACTTCTCGCGGTTCGCGCAGCCGACCGAGCTGGACCTGCGGCAGTACGGCGGGCGGTACCCGGTCGAGCTGATCGGCGGGGTGCGCTTCCCGTCGATCGGCGAGTGGCCCTACCTGCTCACCCTGGCCGGGCACGGCTTCTACTGGTTCCAGCTCCGGCAGCCCCCGCGCCTGAGCGGGACCAGGCGATCGAAGTAACGATCCGCCGCACGTGGCACAGCAGCCGTGAACAGCACCACCAGACCCTCCGGGGGCGCGAGTTGAACCCCCGCGCCCCCGGAGTTCTCTGCACCACCGCGTACGGAGAACAGCCCAACGGCCACCCACACGAAGGCGTGACACCCGAGCCGTGCTCGCGTGCCGCGACCGCCGCGCCGCCGCAATCCGGAAGACTGACGGACCCGGCCACGACCCGTCGGGCAGTCCGCGTGCTTCCGGGGAAAGGGAGCCATGTCCGAAACCTCCCGTTCTCAAGCCCACCTCCAGGACGACGCCCCCACCGGTCCCGCCACCCCCGCGGGCACCCGGGGCGCCGGGGCCCGGAGAACCGCCCTGGGCGTCAGCGAACTCGTCCAGGCGGCCCTGCCACTGATCGCCTCATGGCTGCCCACCCAGCGCTGGTACGCCGGCAAGGGAAGGCCCATCACCGGCCTCACCCCGGTCGTCGGCACCCCGCTGCAGGTCGGCGACCCGGCCCTGCTGCACCTCCTGCTGCGGGTCGAGCACGCCACCACGGCCGGCGCCCCGCACGGCGACATCTACCAGCTGCTGCTCGGCATCCGCTCCGGCGGGCTCGGGGACATCGGGCCCGGCGCCGTGCTCGGCCGGCTCAGCCAGGGCCCGTACGACGGCGCGACCCTCTACGACGCGGTGCACGACCCCGAACTCACCGGACGGCTGCTCGAACACCTGGCCACCGGGGACCGCTTCGGCGCGCTCTCCTTCCGCCGCACCCCCGGCTCCGGACTGCCCGCCAACCTCCCCGGCCGCGCCTCCACCGCCGAGCAGTCCAACAGCTCGGTCATCTACGGCACCTCGTACATCCTCAAGCTGTTCCGCCGCATCCACCCCGGCACCAACCCCGACCTCGAACTGTCGCTCGCGCTCTCCCGGGCCGGCTCCACCCGCATCCCCCGGGTCGCCGCCTGGTTCGAGAGCCGGATGGAACGCGCCGAACCCGCCACCCTCGGACTCCTGCAGCGCTACCTGCCGGACGCCGAGGACGGCTGGGAACTCGCCCTCGACCAGGTCGGCCGGCTCAAGGGGGACCGCTCCCCCGGCAACTTCGCCATCGAGGCGCACCGGCTCGGCCGGGCCACCGCCGAGGTGCACCGGGTCCTCGCCCGCTCGATGCCCGTCGCCCGGCTCGACCGCGCCCAGACCGGACGGCTGGCCGGCGCCATGGCCGACCGGCTGGACAGCGCCGTCGCCGCCGTCCCCGGACTGCTGCGCTTCCGGGCCGCCCTGCGCACCGCCTTCCAGCAGCTCGCCGACGCCCACCCGGACGGCCTGCCGGTCCAGCGCATCCACGGCGACCTCCACCTCGGACAGGCCATGCGCACCCCGCACGGCTGGGTGCTGCTGGACTTCGAGGGCGAGCCCGCCAAGTCGGTCAACGAGCGCCGCGAACCGCAGCCCGCCCTGCGCGACGTCGCCGCGATGCTGCGCTCCTTCGACTACGCGGCCGCCCACCTGCTGGCCGGCGGCCCCGTCGACCCGGAACTGGCCCACCTGGCCGCCGCCTGGGCCCAGCGCAACCGCACCGCCTACGGCGCCGGCTACACCGCCGGCGGCGGCGCCGACCCGGCCGCCTCGCCGGAGCTGATGCGGGCGCTGGAGATCGACAAGGCGGTCTACGAGGTGGTGTACGAGGCCCGGCACCGGCCGAGCTGGCTGCCGATCCCGCTGGCCGCGATCAACCGGCTCGCCCTGTCCGTCTGACCGGCCCTTCCCGTACCCACGCCTTTTCCGCACCGCCCGATTCCCGCACCACGCGTTTCCGCACCACCCGTTTCCCGTCCCACCCGTTTCCTGTCCCGACCGTTTCCTGTCCCGCCCGCAGGAGTTCGCCCACCCCGCCGCAGGAGGACCCCGCCGTGACGCCGATCGACCCGACCGGCCGCCCCACCCGCCCCGTACCGGCCACCTTCCTGGCCGGACCGCTCCCCGCCGAAGGCCACACCGGCCACGAGCACGGGGCGCACCGGGCGGCCGAGGAGGAGGGGGGCGCCGGCACCGGCTCGGAGCCCCCGGACGCCCTCCCGTCCCCGGCCGACCCACTCGCGGCCCCGCAGCCCCGGGGGGCCGAGCGCCCGGCCCCCACCGGGGCGCTGCGGCTGCCCGAGGCGCCGCTGCCGCCGGCCGAGGTCGACCGGCTGGTGGGCGGGCAGCACCACGACCCGCACGCGCTGCTCGGCGCGCACCCGGTGCACGGCGGCACGGCGATCCGGGTGCTGCGCCCGTTCGCCGAGCGGGTGGTCGTCGAGACCGCCCACGGCCCGGCCGAACTCACCCACCAGCAGAGCGGGTTGTTCACCGGCCTGGTGGCCGGCGGCGAACCGCCGGAGTACACCCTGCTGGTGACGTACCCCGACGGCGAGCCGCTGCGCCAGCACGACGGCTACCGCACCCCGCCCACCCTCGGCGAACTCGACCTGCACCTGATCTCCGAGGGCCGGCACGAGCAGCTGTGGCGGGCGCTCGGCTCGCACGTGCGCACCGTCGACGGGGTGGCCGGCACCGCCTTCGCGGTCTGGGCGCCGAACGCCGTCGGGGTGCGGCTGATCGGCGGCTTCAACCACTGGAACGGCACCGGGCACCCGATGCGCTCGCTCGGCTCGTCCGGGATCTGGGAGCTGTTCGTCCCCGGCCTGGCCGAGGGCGCCACCTACAAGTACGAGGTGCACACCCGGCAGGGCTGGGTGCTGGACAAGGCCGACCCGCTGGCCCGGGCCGCCCAGTGCCCGCCCGGCACCGCCTCGGTGGTCACCTCCTCCGACTACGCCTGGCAGGACGGCGAGTGGATGGCCCGCCGGGCCCGCGCCGCGCACCACCGGGCCCCGATGTCGGTGTACGAGCTGCACCTGCCCTCCTGGCGGCCGGACCTCACCACCTACCGCGCCATCGCCGAGGAACTGCCGCGCTACCTCCAGGAGTTGAACTTCACCCACGTGGAGCTCATGCCGGTGATGGAGCACCCCTTCGGCGGCTCCTGGGGCTACCAGGTGTCCGGCTACTACGCCCCCACCGCCCGGCTCGGCGGCCCCGACGACTTCCGGTACCTGGTGGACACCCTGCACCGGCACGGCATCGGCGTGATCGTCGACTGGGTGCCCGCGCACTTCCCCAAGGACGACTTCGCGCTCGCCCGCTTCGACGGCGAGCCGCTGTACGAGCCCGCCGACCCGCTGCGCGCCGAGCACCCCGACTGGGGGACGCTGGAGTTCGACTACGGCCGCAAGGAGGTGCGCAACTTCCTCGTCGCCAACGCGGTGTACTGGTGCGAGGAGTTCCACGTCGACGGCCTGCGGGTGGACGCCGTCGCCTCGATGCTCTACCTCGACTACTCCCGCGAGGGCGGCGACTGGACCCCCAACCGGTTCGGCGGCCGGGAGAACCTCGACGCCGCCTCCTTCCTCCAGGAGATGAACGCCACCGTCTACCGGCGCTGCCCGGGCGCGGTGACGATCGCCGAGGAGTCCACCGCCTGGGACGGGGTCACCCGCCCCACCGACGCCGGCGGCCTCGGCTTCGGGCTGAAGTGGAACATGGGCTGGATGCACGACTCGCTGGTCTACATGTCCAAGGAGCCGGTGCACCGCAAGTACCACCACAACGAGATCACCTTCTCGATGGTGTACGCCTACTCCGAGAACTACGTCCTGCCGATCTCGCACGACGAGGTGGTGCACGGCAAGCGGGCGCTGGTCTCCAAGATGCCCGGGGACTGGTGGCAGCAGCGCGCCAACCACCGCGCCTACCTCGGCTTCATGTGGTCCCACCCGGGCAAGCAGCTGCTGTTCATGGGGCAGGAGTTCGCCCAGGGCGCGGAGTGGGACCACGAGCAGGGCCCGCAGTGGTGGGTGCTCGACGAGCGGTGGCCGGCCCACGAGGAGCACCTCGGGGTGCGCCGGCTGGTCCGCGACCTCAACCGGCGCTACCTCGACACCCCGGCGCTGTGGGAGCTGGACACCGTCCCCGAGGGCTTCCGCTGGCTCGACGGCGGCGCCGCCGAGGACAACCTGCTCTCCTTCGTCCGGTACGCGGCCGACGGCTCGCCGCTGGTCGCGGTCTGCAACTTCTCGCCGGTCGTCCGGCACGGCCACCGGGTCGGCCTGCCCCGGCTGGCGGGCCGCGACCAGCTGTGGGAGGAGGCGCTGAACACCGACGCCGAGGAGTACGGCGGCAGCGGCGTCGGCAACTCCCACCCGGTCAAGGCCGAGCCGGTGGAGTGGGACGGCCAGCCCCGGTCCGCCGAACTGGTCCTCCCCCCGCTCTCCACCGTCTGGCTCCGCCCCGCGCGCTGAGCGCCGGGCGCCTCCGGTGCCCCGGACGCCCCGGGTGCCCGCCCCGTCGGCGGGCGCCCTGGGCGGGACCTCCGCCCCTTGCCCGAACCCCGTCGCTCTGCTCGCGGACACCCGTTCGGGGTGCGAAGGTATGGTCGATATGACCACTTTCCGAGACGACGGGACGGAGACAACCACGTGGCGCGCAGCGTGTACGTGACCGGCATCGACCGGGGGGACGGCCGCCAGGCGGTCGAACTCGGGGTCATGGAACTGCTCACCCGCCAGGTGGACCGGGTCGGGGTGTTCCGCCCGCTGGTGCACGCCGCCCCCGGGCAGCCGGGCTCCGACCACGTGGTCGAGCTGCTGCGCGGCCGCTACCGGCTCGACCTGCCCAGCAGCGAGCTGTACGGCCTCGGCTACGAGGAGGCCGCCGCCCTCCAGGCCGCCCACGGACAGGACGAACTGGTCTCCGCCCTGGTCGACCGCTTCCACGCGCTGGAGCGGCGCTGCCAGGCCGTCCTGGTGCTCGGCACCGACTTCGCCGACACCAGCATCCCGGACGAACTCGCCTTCAACGCCCGCCTGGCCAACGAGTTCGGCGCCGCCGTGCTGCCGGTGGTCGGCGGGCACGGCGAGGACCCCGAGACGGTGGTCGCCGAGCTGCTGGGCGCCCACCGCGCCTACACCGACCTCGGCTGCCAGACCCTGGCGATGATCGCCAACCGGGTCGCCCCCGGCGCCAAGCAGCGCATCCAGCGCACCCTCACCGAGAAGCTGCCCGTCCCCGCCTACGTCATCCCGGAGGAGCCGGCCCTGGCCGCGCCCACCGTCGCCCAGCTGGTCGAGGCGACCGGCGCCGAGGTGCTGCTCGGGGACGCCGCCGGCCTCGCCCGGGACGTGCGCGGCTACGTCTTCGGCGGCGCCATGCTGCCCACCTTCCTGGACGCGCTGACCGAGGGCGCCCTGGTGGTCACCCCCGGGGACCGCGCCGACCTGGTGATCGGCTCGCTGGCCGCGCACGCCGCCGGCGCCCCGCCGATCGCCGGCGTGCTGCTGACGCTCGGCCAGCACCCCGGCCCCAACGTGATGGCGCTGGCCGCCCGGCTCGCCCCCGGCACCCCGGTCGCGGTCGTCCCCGAGGGCAGCTGGCCCACCGCCGCCCACCTGACCCACCTGGAGGGCAAGCTCACCTCGGCCAGCCCCCGGAAGGCCGAGATCGCCCTCGGCCTGTTCGAACTGCACGTCGACACCGCCGAGTTGACCAACCTGATCGAGGTCGGCCGGTCCGAGCGGGTCACCCCGATGATGTTCGAGCACGAGCTGCTGGAGCGCGCCCGGGGCACCCGCCGGCACGTCGTCCTGCCGGAGGGCACCGAGGAGCGGGTGCTGCGCGCCGCCGAGATCCTGCTGCGCCGCAACATCTGCGACCTCACCCTGCTCGGCGAGGCGGACGCCGTCCGCCGCAAGGCGTCGAGCCTGAGCATCGACCTCCCCGCCGAGGACCCCACCGCCGACCGCGCCCAGGTGCGGATCGTCGACCCGGCCACCAGCCCGCTGCGCCGCCAGTTCGCCGAGCTGTACGCGAAGCTGCGCGCCCACAAGGGGATGACCGTCGAACTGGCCCTGGACGTGGTCACCGACGTCTCGTACTTCGGCACCCTGATGGTCCAGGAGGGCATCGCGGACGGCATGGTCTCCGGCGCGGCGCACTCCACCGCCGCCACCATCCGGCCCGCCTTCGAGGTGATCAAGACCTCGCCGGGCGCCTCGATCGTCTCCTCGGTCTTCTTCATGTGCCTGGCCGACCGGGTACTGGTGTACGGCGACTGCGCGGTCAACCCCGACCCGGACGCCCAGCAGCTGGCCGACATCGCCATCCAGTCGGCCGCCACCGCCGCCCAGTTCGGGGTGGAGCCGCGGGTCGCGATGCTCTCGTACTCGACCGGCACCTCCGGCTCCGGCGCGGACGTCGACAAGGTCCGCAAGGCCACCGAACTGGTCCGCGAGCTGCGGCCGGACATCCTGGTCGAGGGCCCGATCCAGTACGACGCGGCGGTGGACGCCCGGGTCGCGGCCACCAAGCTGCCGGGCTCCCCGGTGGCCGGGCGGGCCACCGTGCTGATCTTCCCGGACCTCAACACCGGCAACAACACCTACAAGGCGGTCCAGCGCTCGGCCGGGGCCGTCGCCGTCGGCCCGGTGCTCCAGGGGCTGCGCAAGCCCGTCAACGACCTCTCCCGCGGGGCGCTGGTGCAGGACATCGTCAACACCGTCGCGATCACCGCCATCCAGTCCCAGGACCACGCCTCCCAGGACCGCACCTCCCAGGACCTCGCGTCGGACAGCAAGGAGCTCCCCGCATGAGCAAGGGCACCCGCGTCCTCGTCCTGAACGCCGGCTCCTCGTCGGTGAAGTACCAGCTGATCGACATGCTGGACGGGGCCAGGCTGGCCGCCGGGCTGGTCGAGCGGATCGGCGAGGCCGGCGGGCGGCTGGTGCACACCCCGCGCACCGGCGGGCCGCGCGAGACCGTCCAGGCCTTCCCGGACCACGCCGCCGCGCTCAAGGCCGTCGCCGAGGAGCTGTCCGCCGACGGCGTCGGGCTGGACTCCCCCGAGCTGGCCGCGATCGGCCACCGGGTGGTGCACGGCGGCCTGCGGTTCACCGAGCCGACCGTGATCACCGACGACGTGCTCAAGGAGATCCGCCGGCTGATCCCGGTCGCCCCGCTGCACAACCCGGCCAACATCACCGGCATCGAGGTCGCCCGGGCCCTGCGCCCCGACCTCCCCCAGGTGGCCGTCTTCGACACCGCCTTCCACGCCTCGATGCCCGAGTACTCGGCCCGGTACGCGATCGACAAGGACGTCGCCGACCGGCACCGGGTGCGCCGCTACGGCTTCCACGGCACCTCGCACCAGTACGTCTCGCGGGCCACCGCCCGGCTGCTCGGCAAGGACCCGGCCGAGGTCAACGTGATCGTGCTGCACCTGGGCAACGGCGCCTCCGCCTCGGCGGTCGCGGGCGGCCGCTGCGTGGACACCTCGATGGGCCTGACCCCGCTGGAGGGCCTGGTCATGGGCACCCGATCGGGCGACATCGACGCCGGCGTGGTGTTCCACCTGCACCGGGTCGGCGGGCTGTCCGTGGACGAGATCGACGACCTGCTCAACCGCCGCAGCGGCCTGCGCGGGCTGTGCGGCGAGAACGACATGCGCGAGATCATGCGCCGGGCCGACGAGGGGGACGCGGACGCGAAGCTCGCGTTCGACTCGTACGTCCACCGGCTGCGCAAGTACATCGGCGGCTACTACGCGGTGCTCGGCCGGGTGGACGCGATCGCGTTCACCGCCGGGGTCGGGGAGAACGCGGCGCCGGTGCGCGCGGCGGCCACCGCGGGACTGGAGGAACTGGGCATCGCCGTCGACCCGGAACTGAACTCGGTGCGGTCCGGCGAGGCCCGGATCGTCTCGCCCGAGTACGCCCGGGTGGCGGTCGCCGTGGTGCCCACCGACGAGGAGCTGGAGATCGCCCGACAGACCTTCGCGCTGGTGCACCGGGAACGCCGGGAGTCCGAGGACTGACACGGATCCGTCTCACTCCTCGGAAGCTTTCGTCGGCGATTCCTCCCGGTGCGTGCCGAATGCACCTATAACACGAACGGATAGACTGATCCATATGCGCCGAGCGAAAATTGTCTGCACCCTGGGTCCGGCGACGGACTCCTACGAACAGCTGAAGGCCATCGTCGAGGCGGGCATGAACGTCGCCCGACTGAACATGAGCCACGGCAACCACGCGGACCACGAGGAGCGGTACCGCAAGGTCCGCCAGGTCTCGGAGGACACCGGCAAGGCCATCGGCGTCCTGGCCGACCTCCAGGGTCCGAAGATCCGTCTGGCGACCTTCGCCAACGGCCCGGTGACCGTCGACAACGGCGACGAGTTCACCATCACCACCGAGGACGTCCCCGGTGACCAGCACATCTGCGGCACCACCTACAAGGGCCTGCCCGGCGACGTGAAGGCCGGCGACCCGATCCTGATCAACGACGGCGTCATCGCCCTGGAGGTCGTCAGCGTCGACGGCCCGCGGGTGAAGACCGTGGTGATCGAGGGCGGCGTGCTCTCGAACAACAAGGGCATCAACCTGCCCGGCGCGGCCGTGAACGTGCCCGCCCTGTCCGAGAAGGACAAGGACGACCTGCGCTTCGCGCTGCGCCTGGGCGTCGACATGATCGCCCTGTCCTTCGTCCGCAACGCGGACGACATCAAGGACGTCCACGAGGTCATGGACGAGGTCGGCATCCGCGTGCCGGTCATCGCCAAGATCGAGAAGCCGCAGGCCGTCGAGGCCATGGAGGAGATCGTCCTCGCCTTCGACGCCATCATGGTCGCCCGCGGCGACCTGGCCGTGGAGTACCCGCTGGAGCGGGTGCCGCTGGTCCAGAAGCAGCTGATCACCCTGGCCCGCCGCAACGCCAAGCCGGTCATCGTCGCCACCCAGATGATGGAGTCGATGATCCACGCCTCGCGCCCGACCCGCGCCGAGGTCTCCGACGTCGCCAACGCCATCCTGGACGGCGCCGACGCGGTCATGCTGTCCGCCGAGTCGAGCGTCGGCAAGTACCCCGTCGAGACCGTCCGCACCATGGCCCGGATCTGCGAGACGGCCGAGGGCGAGCTGCTCGCCCAGGGCCTCCAGCCGCTCAACCCGGGCCGCAAGCCGCGCACCCAGGGCGGCTCCGTCGCCCGCGCCGCGTGTGAGCTGGGCGACTTCCTGGACGGCAAGGCGCTGGTCGCCTTCACCAAGTCCGGCGACACCGCCCGCCGGCTGTCCCGCTACCGCTCGCCGATCCCGGTGATCGCCTTCACCCCGGACAGCGCCACCCGCAACCAGCTCTCGCTGAGCTGGGGCGTCGAGGCGTACGTCACGGAGCAGGTGGCCACCACCGACGCGATGGTCGCGCAGGTCGACCGGGAGCTGCTGAAGCTCGGCCGGCTCGGCGAGGGCGACACCGTCATCGTCACCGCCGGTGTCCCGGTCGGCGTCCCCGGCACCACCAACATGGTGCAGGTGCACCACCTGGGCACCCGGGGCGAGTGAGCACCCGTCAGGCCTGAACGCCCGTGGGGCGGTCCTCCTTCCGGAGGGCCGCCCCACGGTCCTTGTGGCGTCCGCTACTTGTCGCTGTAGGGGGCGTCGTCGTTGAACAGGCGCATCCCGGGGATGCGCAGGGTGCCGCCGAACTGGCCGGCCTGCTTGGCGGTGACGCCGGTCAGCTCCAGGTCCAGCGGGATCGGGATGGAGCCGATCAGGTCGTACAGCCAGCGCGGCAGGGTGTCCGGGGTGAGGGTGATCTCGCCCAGGTCGATCGGGATCGGCAGGCCGAGCACCTTGGAGAGGTGGCCGGACAGCCGCTCCACGTACATGGTGACCGGGCCCTTGCGCATCGTCGAGGTGGAACCCGGGGCGCCCTGGACGTGGAAGGTGACGCCGTTGCCCTCCAGGGTCGACATGTCGAGGTTGTCGATGTCCACGCTGTCGACCACGAACTTCAGGACGCGCTTGCTGCCGGTCACGGTCTTCACGTCGTAGACGCCGTGGAAGGCCGCGCCGTGCAGGGCGAGCCGACTGGTCTTCAGGGTCCAGTTCTGCTCCGGGACGACGTGCCCGGGGGCGGGCGCGCCGGCGGTCAGGCCCCGGGCGTCCACATCGCAGTCGGGGTTCTCGGTCGGCGTGCCGGACGGGCTGCCGGAGGGCGTCGCCGAGGCGTCCGCGGACGGGGTCGCGGAGGGCTTCGGCTTGCCGCTCGCCCTGCCACTCGGCGTGGCGGTGGGCGAGGGCTCGTCGGCGGCGGGCCGGGTCGCGGGCGGCGCGGCCTGCGGGGCGGCGGCCGGGGCCTGCACCGGGGCGTCCGGGTGCGGGGCCTCGGTGTGCGGGGCGGGGGCGGCCGGAGCGGCCGGGCCGGCGGGCGCCGCGGGGGTGGTGGTCGGGGCGCTGGCCGGGGTCGGAGCCGGGCTCGGCGAGCCGTTCGGGGTGAGCAGCCGGTTGACGCCGTCGACGAGGCCGTCGATCAGCCCCGCCCGGGCCGCCGGGCCGGTGGTGGTGGGCGTCGCGGCGGCCGACGGCTTGACCGGCGAGGTCGGCTGCTGGGCCGGGCCGGTGGTCGGTGCGGGGTTCGGCACCGAGCCCGGGTCCGTCGAGGGTCCGGCGGTGGGCGCGGTGCTCGGCGCCGTACTCGGCGCGGTGCTCGGCGCCGTGGACGGGCCCGGCGGCGGCTCGGGCAGCTCGCTCTTGGGCACCGGCGTCTCGACCGGCGCGACGTCCGGCACGGCGGCCGGCGCGGTGCCGCAGGGCTTGCCCGCCGCCGACTCGGCGACCGCCGGGTTGGGCGTGTAGGCGGCGGCCATCAGCAGCGCGGTCGGCACCGCGGCCAGCGCCAGTGCCCGGCCCCTCAGCCGGACCCGTACGGGCGTGCGCGGGGCCGCGTGCCGGCCGGAGCGCTGCGCGGGAACGGTCGTACCGTCGGCTTGCTCGGCCGGCCCGGTCACCGCGCCTCCTCCTGGTCCACGGCGGCGGCCCGCTTCCGGTCCGCGGCGTCGGCCTGCTTCGGGACGGCGGCCGCGGGTTCGGCGGCCTGCGGCCCGCCCTGGGCGGGCAGTTCGGCGGTGGGCGCCTCGACGGCGCCGTCGGTGGCCGGCTCGGTGGCGACGCTCCGCGCCACGGCGTTCCCGGCCGCCGCGTCCCCGGCGCCGCCCTTGGCCCGGCCCCAGCGTCCGCGCCCGGCCGCCTTCGCGGCCTTGGGCTCCGGCAGCGGCGCCCAGGAGACCATCAGCCCGCCGCCGATCAGGCCCGGCAGCAGGGCCAGTCCGAAGCCCCCCAGGTTGGAGACCGGGAGGGAGACCAGCGTCAGCAGCGTGGTGGCGATGCCGGCGAAGACCCGTACGGCCGGCTGGAACCAGGCGGTCAACCCGAGCACGATCAGCAGCACGCCGATGATCAGTGACCCGGCACCCGCCGTGGTGGCCATGGCCACCGTCATGCCGCCCAACGAGAGCTTGGCGTACGGGAAGTACATGATCGGGACGCCGGCGATCATGGCCAGCAGACCGCCGTAGTACGGCCGCGTCCGACGGAACGTACGGAACACCCGGCGCAGCCACTGGGCGGGGTTCTCGTGCTCGGCGGGCCGGTAGGAGGCAAGGGCGCTGGACACGGTGCAGCTCCTCGATGGTGTGAACGAGGGATGGAGGAGACACGGGATCCGGGGACGGCGCACGCACCGTCCCCGGTCCCGCGGGTGCCGTCGGGGCGGGCGGGCCGGGCCCGGCCCGCCGCCGTCAACGGCCTAGTAGCACTCGCCGGAACCGTCGGTGTGCAGCGCGAGCTTCAGGCCCGGGAGCTTGAAGGTGCCGGCCGAGGTGGCCCAGGCGGTCTGCTGCACGTTGTACAGGTCGGCCTTCTCGGCGGCCTGGGCGAAGCCGGTCTGACCGGACGGCAGGCCGCCGAGCTTGGACTTCCAGCCCTGGGTGGCCTCGCCCTTGAGGGTCGACGCCTCCTGGCCGATGTTGATGTTGGAGAACTCGGCGTCGGCGTTCAGCTGGTCGAGGTCGATCAGCAGGTTCTTGGCGTAGACCTGCTTCTTGACGTCCTCGCTGTTGCCGGCCTCCAGACGCAGGATGATCTTGGGCAGCTTCCACGGCAGGCCGGGGATGACGTTGGGGTCGGTCACCACCGACTGGCAGAGGCCCTTGATGGTGGCCTCGTCGAAGGCCGAGACGGCGACCGGGTGCGGCGTGCCGTTCGACTCCGCGTCGATCGAGCCGAACTGGGCGAAGTTCCTGCCGTGCAGCTCCGGCGTGGTGACCTTGAAGCTCTGGCCGGAGACGCTGAACGAAGCCGCCAGCGCGTTGTTGGCGATCGAGACGCCCACCGCGGCGGTGGCCGCGATGCTCGGCACCATCACCAGGGCGAAGCGCTTCCAGCGGGTCTTGCCGTAGGTCTGGGACATGCGAGTCCTCCTTCTAGGACGTACATCTCCGGCTCCCCGGCGGCGCGTCCCGCACCGGTGGGGACCTGGGATGGGAGAGAGCTACGTCCTCGGTAGCGGAGAGCGCCTTGGGCGTCGTCGGACGCGGGAGCGGCCCGCGTGCAGCGGACCTCCCGTCCAAGCACCGGCCGTCCTTGCGGGGCGGCGGGCAGGACCGACGACATCGGCGATCACCCCCGAGCGACAACCAGCGACCGCGCAGGGCCGCGCGGCCGGTCGAAGGACAGGAACCGCCGTGGGACCGCGGATACCCCCCTGCCCTCCCTCCCGCCGGCCGGGGCCGACGGACCGCCCGGTGGGGATCCCGCGCTCCGCGTGGCCGACCGGGGTCGGGGTGTGGAGCCCGGGACCGGGCGTGGCCGATCGTGCTTGAATCCCGGGCGAAGCACAAGAGGTTCCTTACTGACGGGTAATGCAACATCAGGTGGCGTTGATCATGGAATCGACCCGGACCGCACCCTGCGTGACGTCTTGAAGGAAACGTGACGGCGAAATCTGCCGGAAACGCAAGCGAAACACCCGTGGGCGGTCACACAAGGTGACCACCCACGGGTGAAATCAAGATTTGGTAAACCTCTGTTCAGTTGACCGGATTGTCGCCAAATCACCAGCGACACCGCAGGTCATCCGCCGTGCCAGGCAGCGGACCTGATCCGGGCTCAGAACGGGCTCGGGACGGACCGGGAACCGGCCCGGAGCGGGCTCAGAACAGCACGCGCGCCAGCGCCGTACGGGCCGCGACGACCCGCGGGTCCTCCGGGCCGATCACCTCGAACAGCTCCAGCAGGCGCAGCCGGGCGGTGTCCCGGTCCTCGCCGGCCGTCCGCCCGACGGTGGCCACCAGGCGCCCGAAGGCGTCCTCGACGTGACCGCCGACCAGGTCCAGGTCGGCCGCCTTGAGCTGGATCCCGACGTCCTTCGGGTCGGCGGCGGCCGCCGCCCGGACGGCCTGGAGGTCCAGACCCTCGATCCGCTTCAGCAGCTCGGCCTGGGCCAGGCCCAGCTTGGCCTCGGTGTTGCCCGGCTGCTCGGCCAGCACGTTCCGGTAGGCCTGGATGGCACCGCCCAGGTCGCCGGCGTCCAGCGCGTCGTGCGCGGCGGACAGCGCCGGGTCCTCGGGGCGCTGCGGGGCGGCGGCCGGGGCCTCGCCCGGGGCGGCCGCGCCACCGGCCAGGCCGGCCACGCCGAAGCGCTGCTCGGCGACCAGGATCAGCTGGTCCAGGATCTGACGGATGTTGGCCGCGCTCTCCGCGCCCTGGAACAGCGGCACCAGCTGGCCGGCCACCACGGCCATCACGGCCGGGATGCCCTGGATGCCGAACTGCTGGGAGAGCAGCGGGTTGGCGTCGACGTCGATCTTGGCGAGCACGAAGCGGCCGGCGTACTCCTCGGCCAGGCCCTCCAGGACCGGGCTCAGCTGCTTGCAGGGCCCGCACCACTCGGCCCAGAAGTCGATGACGACCGGCACCTCGGTGGAGCGCTGGACGACCTCGGTCTCGAAGGTGTCCTCGGTGACGTCGATGACGAGCTGGTGGGCGGACTGGGCGGGGGCGGCTCCGTCCGCATCGGCGGCGGACGCCTGACGAGCCCGCTCGGCCCGGGCCTGCTCGGCCTTCTGGGCGGCTTCGCCGGCCGCCTTCACTGCGGCGAGGTCGACCGCACCGCGCAGGGCGGAGCTGTTGAGACGCGAATTCCGTGGCTGCATGGCACCATCCTCCCCCGTCCGCGCTGCTCGCGGGCACCAACCTCCGGAAAGTCGCCCCGCGCGGGCCGCGCGGTGCGGGTTCCCGGGCGCCGTGCCCCTCCCCCGGTAGCCTGGACCGTTCGGCGCGGATCCCCACCCGCGCCCGCGCCGCTCCCGTCCCACGGGACGCGGCGCCTGGTTGTCACTGCTTTCGCTACGAGTCGTAGCGTAACTGGAGCCGGTGGCCCGGCCGCAAGCCCCTCCGGTGGTTCGGGGACGTGACCTGCCCCACTTTCCCGGGGTGCCCCGCTGCCCGAACGGACGAACAGTCGCTACCGTTACCAGCCCCACCCAAGTTACTTACCAGTAGAGCGCAAGGAGGCCCGGTGCCGGCCGCCCAGCCCCCAGCGAGCCCGCAGGGCACGCACCAGGACTGCCCGGCGCCCGCGGGCACCGCCCGGGCCAAGGGCCGCCCGCGCAGCGCCGCCGCCGACCGCGCCATCCTCGACGCCACCCGCGAGACCCTGGCCGAACTCGGCTGGGGCGGACTGACCATGGGCCACGTGGCGAGCCGGGCCGGGGTCGCCAAGACCACCCTCTACCGCCGCTGGCCGTCCAAGAACGAGCTCGTGGTGGACGCCGTCGCCACCCTCTTCGACGAGCTGGTGATGCCCGACCTCGGCAGCCTGCGGGCCGACATCGAGGCCGTGGTGGCCCAGTTCGCCGACCTGCTGGCCCGCCCGGAGACCCAGGCCGCGCTGCTCGCGCTGTTCGCCGAGGGCACCCGCGACCGGCAGCTGCGGCGGCGGATCCGCGAGGCCATCGTGGACCCGCAGAAGCGGCTGGTCCGCCAGGGCCGGGCGGCCGCCCAGGCCCGCGGCGAACTGGAGGCGGACACCGACGACACCTCGGCCCGCGAGGAGGTCGACATCATCTTCGACACCATCGCGGGCACCGTCGAGCACCGCGTCCTGGTCAGCGGCGAGCCGATCACCCCGGAGTGGACCCGCCGCTTCACCGACCTGCTGCTCGGACCGATGCTCGCGGGCTGAGAGCACCCCGGCCGGAGACACGGCAAAGCCGCCGTACGGGATCCCGTACGGCGGCTCCGCGTCGGCCGTCGGCCTCAGAACATCGCGTTCTCCTGGTACGTGCCCCACTCCTCGCGCAGCGCGTTGCAGATCTCGCCCAGCGTCGCCTCGGCGCGCACCGCGTCCAGCATCGGCGGGATCATCGACTCGCCCGAGCGCGCCGCCGCCAGCATGGCGTCCAGCCCGGCCCGGACGGCCGCGTCGTCCCGGGCCGCCTTGCGCTCCCGCAGCACCCGGACCTGCTCGCGTTCGACCTCGTGGCTGACCCGCAGGATCTCCAGCTCCGGGGTGACGCTGCGCGGGTGGCAGTTGACGCCGACCACGCGCTTGTCGCCCTTCTCCACCGACTGCTGGTACTGGAAGGCCGCCTCGGCGATCTCCCCGGTGAACCAGCCCTCCTCGATGCCGCGCAGGATGCCGGAGGTGATCGGGCCGATCTCGTGGTCCTCGCGGCCCTTGTCCAGGATCCGCTGGAAGATCGCCTCGGCCTGCTGCTCGATCCGGTCGGTCAGCGCCTCGACGTACCAGGAACCGCCCAGCGGGTCGGCGACGTTGGCGACGCCGGTCTCCTCCATCAGCACCTGCTGGGTGCGCAGGGCGATCTCGGCGGCCTGCTCGGAGGGCAGCGCCAGGGTCTCGTCCAGGGCGTTGGTGTGCAGCGAGTTGGTGCCGCCGAGCACCGCGGCCAGCGCCTCGACGGCGGTGCGGACCACGTTGTTGTACGGCTGCTGCGCGGTCAGCGAGACGCCGGCGGTCTGGGTGTGGAAGCGCAGCCACTGCGCCTTGTCGGTCTTGGCGCCGAAGCGCTCGCGCATCCAGCGGGCCCAGATCCGGCGCGCGGCGCGGAACTTGGCGATCTCCTCGAAGAAGTCCAGGTGCGCGTCGAAGAAGAAGGACAGGCCGGGCGCGAAGACGTCCACGTCCAGGCCGCGGGAGAGGCCCAGCTCGACGTAGCCGAAGCCGTCCGCGAGGGTGTACGCCAGCTCCTGCGCGGCCGTGGCCCCGGCCTCGCGGATGTGGTACCCGGAGACCGACAGCGGCTTGTACGCGGGGATGCCCTCGGCGCAGTAGGCCATCAGGTCGCCGATCAGGCGCAGGTGCGGCTCGGGGGCGAAGAGCCACTCCTTCTGCGCGATGTACTCCTTGAAGATGTCCGTCTGGAGGGTGCCGTTGAGCACCGCCGGGTCCACGCCCTGGCGCTCGGCGGCCACCAGGTACATGCAGAAGACCGGCACGGCCGGGCCGCTGATCGTCATCGAGGTGGTGACCCCGCCGAGCGGGATGCCGTCGAACAGCACCTCCATGTCGGCGGCCGAGTCGATGGCCACGCCGCAGTGGCCGACCTCGCCGAGCGACTTCGGGTCGTCCGAGTCGTAGCCCATCAGGGTCGGCATGTCGAAGGCGACCGAGAGGCCGCCGCCGCCCGCGTCCAGGATCATCCGGTAGCGCTCGTTGGTCTGCTGGGCGTTGCCGAAGCCGGCGAACTGGCGGATGGTCCAGGTGCGGCCCCGGTAGCCGGTCGGGTGCAGACCGCGGGTGTACGGGTACTCGCCCGGCCAGCCGATCCGCTCGAAGCCCTCGTAGGCCTGCCCGGCGGGCGGGCCGTACACCGGCTCGACCTCGTCGCCGGAGAGGGTGGTGAAGTCCGCGTCGCGCTTGCGGGCCTTGTCGTACCGCTGCTGCCAGCGCTGCCGGCCCCGCTCGATCTCCTCGGCGTCCATGATCCCGAACTCCGCTCCGTACGGCCGCCGCGGCGACGGGGCGGCACAGCTAGTAGGACGTCCTAACAATTTACTCGGACGTCCTAGTACTTGTCGATGGACAACCCGCCCGCACGGCCCGCGATCCCCCGAAAGGGACCCGGAATCCGGCCCGGGGGCTCCGGGAGCCGCCCGAACGGGGCCCGGGAACGCCGGAGCGCCCCTCCCCCGGTCGGGGAAGGGGCGCTCTCGCGGAATTCGGGGCCGCGGCTCAGACGCCGGCCGGCTGGCGGGCGCCGCCGCCCGCCGGGAGCTGCTCGGCGGCCTCGCGGGCCACCTTGCGCTCGAAGACGAAGGAGAGGAACGGGATGCAGCCCGCCGCCAGGGTGAGCACCAGCCGGCCCATCGGCCACTTCAGCTTCTGCCCGAGCATGAAGGTCACCACGAAGTACCCGATGTAGAGGTAGCCGTGCAGCATCGCGACGTACGTGGTCACGTCCTTGGCCGCGTCGAAGCCGTACTTCGCGACCATGAAGCCGCAGAACACCAGCAGCGCCGTACCGGTCGCAATGGCCAGGGCCCGGTACCAGCCCAGCAGGGGGGTCGCCTTCATGATCTTCCTCGCCTCGCTCGGCACGGTCCGCCGGTACGCCCGGATCCGCGCACCGCTCACACGAGGGTAGCCGCCTTCACGCCCGGCCCTTCGCAGCCCCCTCGGACGGCTCGGCGAAGTCGCCGGCCGCGATCCGCAGCGGCCTGAGCAGTTCGAACACCTGGTGGCACTGCTCGGCGTCGTACTCCTCCAGCCCGAACTCCATCGCCATCAGCTCCCGGGTCGCCTCCTCGACCACCTCGCGGCCGCGCCCGGTGATCGCGGCCAGCACGCCGCGGCCGTCCAGCGGGTTGGGGCGGCGGGCGACCAGGCCGGCCCGCTCCAGGCGGTCGACGGTGTTGGTGACGCTGGTCGGGTGGACCATGAGCCGCTCGCCGATCTTGGAGAGCGAGAGCTCGCCGGTCCGGCTGAAGGTCAGCAGCACCAGGGCCTCGTAGCGGGCGAAGGTCAGCCCGTACGGCTTGAGCACCGCGTCCACCCGGGAGAGCAGGATCTGGTGGGCGCGCATGACCGAGGTGATCGCCGCCATCGAGGGGACCCCGCCCCAACGGCGGGTCCACAGCTCGTCGGCGCGGGCGATCGGGTCGAAGTCGAGAGCGAGGGGCTTGGCCACCTCCTTACCGTACCGGCGGACGGGACGTGTGCTACCAGGCGTCCTGATGGTGGACAAGCGCAACACGTGGCGGGAACCCGCCAATCGGACGGCCAGGTCCATACCAGGACATTGCGCCGGTGTGAACGCGCGGCAACGGGCCACCGGCGCACCGGGGTTGGCCCCGGAGCGGCCCGGCGCCGCGCCACCAGGCTTCGGTTCGGACGGTAACCCGCTGCAAACCAGGACGATTTGCCCCTTTTGTCCATCCGTTCACATTCCTCCGCCGTGGCGGGACTTGGCCAATTCATGAGCAAGACCTGTCATTTGATTTGCTCGATTGTCATGCTTTCGATCAACCCCGTTCGGCAGCCACCACCCCCACCCACCGGTGGCGAAGCCGCTCAGTCCGCACGGGGCCCGCACGTCAGCGCCCGTTCCGCCCCTCAGGTGCCGTCCCCGGCCCCCGGAACGCCGCGCGACCGCGCCCGCTCGCGGTTTTCCGGAAGGACTCGTTCGTGAAGCGAAAGCTCGCCGCAGTCGCCGTACTCTCCGCCACCGCCCTGCTCACCGGTGTCGTCCAGGTGAGCACCGCAGCCGTCGCGGACCCCGCCCCGCAGTCCCAGGGCGCGAAGCAGCGCGCCGACCTGATCGCCCTGGCCAACGGCCAGGCCGGCAAGGTCGCGCACGCCCTGGCCCTGGGCGGCCAGGAGCAACTGGTGGCCAAGGACGCCGTGGTGGACGCCGACGGCACCCGCCACCTGCGCTACGAGCGCACCTTCGCCGGCCTCCCCGTCCTGGGCGGCGACCTGGTGGTGCACCAGAAGGCCGACGGCTCGACCACCTCGGTGGACAAGGCCACCGGCGCCACCATCGCCCTGCCGAGCCTCACCCCGCAGATCCCCGCCGACAAGGCCGCCGACCAGGCGACCGGCGCCGTGCAGTCCACCGTGGGCATCGCCGCCGACAAGGACGAGTCCCCGCTGACCGCCGTGCACCAGACCGGCAAGGCCGAGCTGGTCGTGTGGGCCACCGACGGCAGCCCGCGCCTGGCGTACCGCACCACGGTCGAGGGCGAGCGCGCCGACGGCACCCCGAGCCGCCAGCTGCTGGTCACCGACGCGGCGAGCGGCGAGGTGCTCTCCAGCCACGAGCAGGTGCGGACCGCCGCCGGCACCGGCAAGGGCGTCTTCGTCGGCTCCGTCCCGCTGACCACCACCCAGAGCGGTTCGAGCTACCAGCTCAAGGACGCGACCCGCGGCGGCCAGGCCACGTACACCCTGAAGGGCAAGACCTCCGGCTCGGGCACCCTGGTCGCCAACACGACCAACAGCTTCGGCAACGGCCTGTCCTCCAACAGCGAGTCCGCCGCCGTGGACGCCCAGTACGGCGCGGCGGTCACCTGGGACTTCTACAAGAACACCTTCGGCCGCAACGGCATCAAGAACAACGGCGTCGGCGCCACCAGCCGGGTCCACTACGGTTCCAACTACGTGAACGCGTTCTGGGACGACTCCTGCTTCTGCATGACGTACGGCGACGGCAGCGGCAACACCCACCCGCTCACCGAACTCGACGTGGCCGGCCACGAGATGAGCCACGGCGTCACCTCCGCCACCGCCAACCTCAACTACTCGGGCGAGTCCGGCGGCCTGAACGAGGCCACCTCGGACATCTTCGGCACGATGGTCGAGTTCTACGCCAACCTGCCCTCCGACAAGCCGGACTACCTGATCGGCGAGTTGATCAACATCAACGGGGACGGCACCCCGCTGCGCTACATGGACAAGCCCTCCAAGGACGGCGCCTCGGCCGACTACTGGTCCTCCACCGTCGGCAACAAGGACGTCCACTACTCCTCCGGCGTCGCCAACCACTTCTTCTACCTGCTCGCCGAGGGCAGCGGCGCCAAGACCATCAACGGCGTCAGCTACAACAGCCCGACCTCCAACAACTCCACGCTCGCGGGCATCGGCCGGGACAAGGCCGCACAGATCTGGTACCGCGCGCTGACCACCTACTTCACCTCCACCACCAACTACGCGGGCGCCCGCACCGGCACCCTGAAGGCCGCCGCCGACCTGTACGGCGCCTCCAGCGCCGAGTACAGCGCCGTCGCCGCGACCTGGGCCGCCGTCAACGTCAACTGACGTACCGCACAGGCGCGTCGGACGCCCGGGGCCTCCGGCAGGAGGCCC
>NZ_JBHUAL010000049.1:0-44293 GCF_042789775.1 Kitasatospora sp. NPDC056800
CGCGCGGACGCCGGGCGGGGTGCGTGCCCGGCCGTCGGGCGGGGTGCGCGCCCGGCCGTCGGGCGGGGTGCGCGCCCGGCCGTCGGGCGGGGTGCGCGCCCGGCCGTCGGGCGGCGGCTTGACGGGACCTCGGCTTCCAGGAGGGGCGCTGATCATATGATGTGCGGCGAATCGTGGCCGGTCGGCGGCCCGTAAGGCGAGGGGGACCAGCGTGTTCGGCATCATCAGACCGTGTAGGCATCGATTGTCCGAGCGCCTGCAGACCTCCTGGATGGCCCACCTGTGCGGGCTCTGCCTCGCGCTGCGGGACGACCACGGACAGCTCGCCCGGACGGCGACCAACTACGACGGTCTGATCATCTCCGTCCTGGTCGAGGCCCAGGCCGCCCGGGAGGACTCCTCCTGGCGCCGCACCGCCGGACCGTGCCCGCTGCGCGGCATGCGCACCGCCTCCGTCGCCAAGGGCGAGGGCGCCCGGCTCGCCGCCGCCGTCTCGCTGGCGCTCGCCTCGGTCAAGATCCGCGACCACGTCGAGGACCGCGACGGCGTCTTCGCCCGCCGCCCGGTCGCCGCCGGAGCCCGTGCCGTCACCCGGCGCTGGGACCGGCAGAGCGCGGGCAGCGCCTCGGCCGTCGGCTTCGACACCGCCGTACTGCTCGACGCCGCCTCCCGGCAGGGCGAGTTGGAGCGCTCGCTGCGCCCCGGCGGCTCCGTCCTGCTGGTCACCGAGCCCACCGAGACCGCCACCTCGGCCGCCTTCGCGCACACCGCCGTGATCGCCGGGCGCCCCGGCAACGCCGCCCCGCTCGCCGAGGCCGGGCGGCTGTTCGGCCGGCTCGCCCACCTCCTCGACGCCGCCGAGGACCAGGCCGCCGACGCGGCCTCGGGCGCCTGGAACCCGCTGACCGCCACCGGCACCGACCGCGCCGAGGCCGAACGGCTCTGCCGCGACGCCGTCCACGGCATCCGGCTCGCGCTGCGCGAGGTCGACCTGACCGACCGCACCCTCGTACACGTCCTGCTCGGACACGAGACCGACCGCGCGGTGGAGCGGGTCTTCGGGCGCGCCCGGCACACGGCGAGCTGCCGCCGCCCGGACACCGCGGGCGCCACCGCGGGCGCCACCGCGGGCACCACCACGGGCGAGCACCCGCACCAGGCGCCGCCGCAGCAGACACCGCCGGGCCAGGCGCCGATCCCGCCGTGGGTGCCGCAGGGCCCGGGCTTCACCCCGCCCGGCCAGAAGCCGCCGAACCCCCGCAACCTGCTCGCCGGGTGCGCGATGTGGGCCCTGATGGCCTGCACCTGCCAGCTGCTCTGCTGCGACCACGAGGACCCGTTCAGCCGCGAGCGCCGCGAGGGCTTCTGCCAGCGCCACGACTGCTGCGACTGCGGCGACCCCGGCTGCGGCGACTGCTGCAACTGCTGTGACGGGGACTGCTGCGACGGGTGCGACTGCTGCGACGGCTGCTGCTGCGACTGCGGCTGCAGCTGACCGGTCAGCCCGCCGGCTCCGCGCCGGCCCTCCCGTCCTGACCGGACCGGCCGGCCTGACCGTCCTGACCGGACCGGCCGGCCTGACCGTCCTGACCGGACCGGCCGGCCTGACCGTCCTGAGCGGACCGACCGGACCGACCGGCCGCCACCGGCCCGGGGTGCCCCCGCAGCACCCCGGGCCGGTCCGCGTTCCGGTCCTGCCCGGCCTCGCCCCGCCGCCAGAGCGGCAGGACCTCGACCGGCGGGACCACCGCCGGCAGCACCGCCACCGGGCCCGGCTCGGCGCACTCAGGCATCGCGCCGCGCCGTCTTCCGGTCCACCGCCAGCGAGTCCTCCAGCCGCGCCAGCAGCTGCCGGAACCGCTCGGTGTCCTGCTCCGTCATCCGCCCCTCGGGCAACGCCCCCGGCCGCTCGGCCGTTCTCTCGTCCATGCACCCGAGGCTAGGCGGTGTCGATCAATGGGCGATAAACGCGCGTTCGAGCGAAAAGCACTCGCCCGGTGCGGTTCGGCCCGGAACGCTCGCATCCGACGACGCCCCACCAGCACCACCCGGTACCACCCGGTGCCACAACTCACCTGCTCCACAGCCCTGGTGACGGCCGCGGGCCGGACGGTCGGCATCCGCGCCGGGGCCGCCGGCTACCGGGCCGGTGCCGCGTCCAGCAGCAGCCGGGCGGCCTCCCTGGCATCGGCGGCGGCCGTCGGATCCCCGTGGACGGCCGCGCTGGTGATCGCCCCCTCGGCCAGCAGGGCCAGGTGGACGGCGGTGGCGGGCGGGGCTCCGGCGGCCTCGACCAGGCCCGCGAGGTAGCCGCCGAACTCCTCCTTGTGGTGCCGGGCGGCGGCCACCACCGCGGGGCTGACGGCACCGAGTTCGCCGAGTGAGTTGACGAAGGCGCAGCCCCGGAAGCCGGGTTCGGCGAACCACCGGCCGAGCCAGTCGAAGACCGCGAGCAGCTGCTCCCTCGGGGAGCCTCCGGTGCGTGAGACGTACACGGCGAGGTTCGCCCGCCAGCGGCCGTCGCGGCGCAGCAGGTAGGCCTCGACGAGCTCGCCCTTGGACGGGAAGTGCTGGTACAGGCGGCGCATGGTCACGCCGGAGGCGGCCCGGACGGCGTCCATGCCGACCGACTGGACGCCCTGCCCGTAGAACAGCTCCTCGGCCGCGTCGAGGATCCGGGTCCGTGGGTCTTCCTGCTCCATCTGCCGTGCCCTTTGCGTGAGAACGATGGTTCTCCTACTGTAGCCACTACAGCGAGAACGATCGTTCTCACCGACGGAACGCCCATTCCGAGGAGCATCCATGCCCGAGACCGGCACCGAGCAGCGCCCGCCCCTGCCCCCGTTCACCGAGGAGACCGCCCACCGGAAGGTCCGGGCCGCCGAGGACGCCTGGAACACCCGCGACCCCCGACGGGTCGCCCTCGCCTACACACCGGACAGCCGCTGGCGCAACCGCTCCGAGTTCCTCACCGGCCGCGACCGGATCGCCGACTTCCTCACCCGCAAGTGGCAGCGCGAGCTGGAGTACCGCCTGATCAAGGAGCTCTGGGCGTACGGCGGGGACCGCATCGCGGTCCGCTTCGCCTACGAATGGCACGACGGCGACGGCCACTGGTACCGCTCCTACGGCAACGAGAACTGGGAGTTCGACCGGAACGGCCTGATGGCCGAGCGGCACGCCTCGATCAACGACCTGCCGATCACCGCCGCGGAGCGGCTGTTCCGCTGGCCGCTCGGCCGCCGCCCCGACGACCACCCGGGCCTCACCGACCTCGGCCTCTGAACCGGCACCCCGCGCGGGCCACGGCGCGCGCCCGTCCTGTTCCACGGCTGTGACACGGCCCGCATCCGCCGCTGACCCCGCCCCGCGAAGCTCCTCGCCGAGGTCGAAGTCGACTTCGGCACCGTCGTCCGCGACCTGGCCTGGCTCCCCGACGGCAGGACCATCGCGGTCCGCACCCCGGACGGCATCAGCACCCTGCCCGCCGACGGCTCGGCCGCGCCGACCCAGGTGTCCACCGTCAAGGGCCTGCCCTCCTACCGGCCCTGATGCCGACTCAGGCGGCGCGGCGGCCACCGGTACAGGACCGGGACGCCGTTACCGGAACCTGATCGTTTCGACGGCCGGCCGAGACCCGATCCACACGGGAGCCTGACATCCCGTGCCTACGGTGCCGTGCATGCCGAAGACACCCGGAACACCGACCACCGACCGCGCCATGCCCCGCAGGCTCGCCGCCGTGGGCGCCCTCCTGCTGAGTGCGACCACGGCGGCGGTGCTGCTGCCGAACACGGCCCTCGCCGCGGAGCGGGAGACCGTCACGACGCACGCCGGCGCCACGACCGCGCAGGAGCGCGGCCGGATCGACGCCTACTGGACTCCCGACCGGATGAAGCTGGCGGGCGCCCTGGTCCCCGAGATCACGCCCCTGCCCGAGGACGACAACACTTCGGACGACCCGCGGCCGCTGCCCGCGGACACCCCGGACCCCGGGGCCGTGTGGACCCACGGCGGAGCGGTGGACCGGAGCGTCGGCCGGCTGTTCTTCACCTTCTCCGACGGCTACGACGGCAGTTGCACCGCGACCGTCGTCGACAGCGCCAACCGCAGCACGCTGCTCACGGCGGCGCACTGCCTGCGGGGCGTCGGGGCCCCCGCGACCGCCGACACCTGGAACCACAACCTCTACTTCGTGCCCGGCTACCGCAACGGGACCAAGCCGCTCGGCGGCTTCAGCATCAGGACCATGGCCACCTCCTCCCGCTGGGACGCCGATCGTGGCGGGACGACCTCGAACGACGTCGCCGTGGCCGGCTACGACACCGGGGTCCTGGTGGCGAACCCCTCGACCGGGGGGCGGCGGATCGCCGACGTCACCGGTGCCCAGCGGATCGCCTTCACCCCGCCCGCCGAGGGCGAGTTCGTCCACACCTTCGGCTATCCCAAGGACCGGCTGAACAACCCCGCCGCCACGTACTCCGGCTCGCGCATGATCCACTGCGCCGGACCGGCCCGCCCCGGCCCCCAGGCCCCGGTCCTGTGGGGCGAGTCCTGCGACATGTCGCACGGGGCCAGCGGCGGCCCCCACTTCGCCCGGTTCGACCCGGCCACCGGGACCGGCACCCTCGTCGGCGTCACCACCACCTCCGAGGAACTCGCGGGCGGCACGGCCAACACGCTGTACGCCACCCGCCTCGGGGACAGCGCCCACCGGCTCTATGACTGGGCGCAGAGCCGGGCACTCTGACCCTCCGGCCCACGCCCCGGCCCGGCCGACACCTCCCGCCGACCGGGCCACCGGGCCGCGAGGGCCACGAAAGCCGGGAGGGCCACCAACGCTACGAGGGCTTCGCCAACTCGGCGCGCAGCTCGGCCAGGTGCTCGTCCGCCGACTCGTGCGGCAGGAACTCGACCACGTCGAGGAAGCGGAACAGCACCTGAGCCCCGGTGACGGCGTACTCGTAGTCGCCGAACCCGACCACCGCGCCCGTGCCGCCGCGCACCGCCCCCCGGACGGCGGCCGAGGTCAGCTCGTCGGCCGGATCCCCCGAACCCGCCGCGCCCGCCCGCCGCCGGGCGTTGGGGCGGGCCGGGTACGGGCAGACCATGGCGGCGTACAGCATGCAGGCCCGGTGGCCGGGGCCCTCCATGGTGGGCGCGAGGTTGCGGTACGGCTGCCCGGCCGCGAGCGCCCCGGCGATCGCCGCGCTCTCGGCGGCGCCGACCACCCGCCACACCGGTCCGCACTCCATGAACCGCCCGCACACCGAGCACGTGCGCTCCAGCGCGCACTCGGCGCTGCGCCCGTAGCCGGTCAGCGCGAACTGCGGCAGGTCGTCCTGCCAGGGCGTGATCGCCGGTACGGGGTAGCCCCGCCCGTCCCGGGGCCGCGCCCCCACACCGCCCGGCACCGGCACTCGTTCGAATCGCACGCCCCTGTCGATACCAGGGGCGGGCACCACGGGTCGATCCCGGCGTGCGAACAGCGGCGGCAGCCTAGCCTTCCGGCGTCGTCTCCTGAGCGAGCATCACCTTCCGCAGCAGGTCCGCCAGTGTGCGCCGCTCCTCCTCGGACAGCACGCCCAGCAGCCGCTGCTCCTCCCGGCCCACCACGTCCAGGGCCTTGCGCCAGGCGGCGCGCCCGGCCTCGGTCAGGACGATGTCGACCTTCCGGCGGTCCTCCGTGGACGGCGTGCGCAGGACGAAGCCGCGCCGCTCCAGGGTCTCCAGCCGGCCGGTGACCGAGGCCGGGGCGAGGTTGAGGTCGGCCCGCAGGTCGGAGGGGGCGGCGTGGCCGCCGCGGCCGGCGAGCACGTGCAGGGTGTCGAACTCGTGCTTGTGCAGGCCGTAGTCGGCGACGCCCTGTTCGCGGACCCGGCCGAGGTGGCGGGTGAGCCGCCACATCCGGGTGACGGAGGCCTCGATGACCGGGTCGAGGTCGGGCAGCACCGGTTGCCAGCGGTCGACGTGACCGTCCGTCCAGTCGCGGGGCTCCGTCCGGTCGTGGGGCCCCGTCCGGCCGCGGGGCGGAGTGTGCTGTTCGGAAGGGTGCTCGGCCATGGGAAGGAGTCTACAAACCGCCACAGAAACGACGGCGTCGAAATATTCGTTGCCGAAATTTCGACACCGAAATACAGTGCGACGCGTGACAGCACACCCCTTGAGCCTGAGCGGCTTCCGCCTGCTCTTCATCGGCCGGACGGTCTCCACGCTCGGCGACGCCGTCGTCCCGGCCGCGCTCGCCATCGCCATCACCCGCGCCACCGGCTCGGCCGCCGCACTCGCCCTGGTCCTGGGCTGCGCGATGGTGCCGAAGCTGCTCCTCCTGCCGGTCGGCGGAGTGGTCGGGGACCGCTTCGATCCCCGCCTGGTCGCCCTCGGCACCGACCTCGTCCGGGCCCTCGCCCAGCTGCTCGTCGGCCTGGAACTGCTCGACGGACACCCCCGGCTGTCGCACGTCGCGGCCGCCTCGGCCGTCGGCGGCATCGCCTCCGCCTTCGCCATGCCCACCGCCTCGCCGCTGGTCGCGGCCACCGTCCGGGGCGAGCTGCGGCTGCGGGCCAACGCCCTGCTCGGCACCGCGACCGGCGCCGCCCGGCTCGGCGGCCCGGCGCTCGCCGGACTGCTGGTGTACACCGCCGGACCGGGCTGGGCGTTCGTCCTGGACGGCGCCTCCTTCGTCCTGAGCGCCGCCCTGCTCGCCCGGCTCCGCGTCGACCGCGCGACCGGCGACCCCGCACCCGACGACACCGTGCCCGACGCCCCGCGCTCGCTGCGCCGGGACCTCGCCGAGGGCTGGAGCGAGGTGCGCTCCCGGGACTGGTACTGGACCAGCCTGATCGCCCACGGGGTGTGGAACGGCGCGAGCGCCGTGCTGCTCACCCTCGGCCCGCTGATCGCCGCCACCCGGCTCGGCGGGGACGGCGCCTGGGTGGCGCTGACCCAGGCGGGCGCGGTGGGCCTGCTGGTCGGCTCGCTGGTCGCCGGCCGGCTGCGGCCCCGCCGCCCGGTGCTGGCCGGCAACCTCGCCCTCGCGCTGTACGGGCTGCCGCTGCTCGCGCTCGCCCTCCCCGCCCCGGCGCCGGTCGCGGTGGCCGCGCAGGCGGTGGCGATGGCCGGGCTGGGCTTCCTCAACCCGCTCTGGGAGACGGTGGTCCAGCAGGACTTCCCGCCGGGGACGCTGGCCCGGGTCACCTCGTACGACTGGCTGCTCTCGCTGGCCGCCGCCCCGCTCGGCTACGTCCTGGCCCCGCTGGCCGCCGGGGCCTGGGGCGACCGGGTGCCGCTGCTGGCGGCGGCGGGGCTGGTGACGGCGGTCTGCGCGGGCACGGCGGCGGTGCCCGGCGTCCGGCGGTACGGCGCCCGGCGGACGACCGTGCCCGAGCCCGGGCCGCCGACCGAACGGCCACCGGCCCGGGCTCGGGATCAGGCGCGGGCGCGAACCCGAACCGGGGTCAAGGGCTGATCGCCGCCGGTCAGTTCCAGATGCCGGTGATGTCGGCGGCGGAGGCCGCGTTGCCCGCGTGGCCGGTGACGCCGGCCAGGTCCTCCAGGGTGCGCAGCACGTTGTAGTGGTTGTAGGTGGTGGCGCTGCTGCTGCCGGGCGTCACGTGGGCGCCGTAGACCAGGGTCGGGATGCGGTTGCCGGATAGCTTGTTGTCCTCGTCGAAGGTGACGACCAGCAGGCTGTTGTGGGTCTGCGCCCAGGTGGCGTACGCGCCCAGGTTGTTCTTGATCCAGGTGTCGCCGGTGCCGACCGAGCAGTCGTGCATGTCGCTGCAGAGGTTCGGCACCACGAAGGAGACGTTCGGCAGGGTGCTGTAGTCGGTCGGGAACTGGGCGAAGGTCTTCGCCGAGCTGACCGGGACGTTGCCGAAGCCGAACCACGGGTTGTGCTTCTGGGCGTAGCTGCCGCTGCTGCAGACGGTGCTGCCCTGGCTGGGCAGGGACTCGTTGTAGCTGCCCCAGGTCTTGCCGGCGGCGATGACCTCGGAGGCCAGGTTGGCCGCCTGGAAGCCGCCGACCGTCACACAGCTGTCGTCGACGGTGCCCTGGGTGGAGCCGGAGAACAGCGCGTAGTAGTTCGGCTCGCTCGGGTGGGTGATGCCGAAGGACTGGGTGAGGTTGGCGCCGCCCGCCTTCAGGGTGTTGTTGAGGTACGGGGCGCTGCTGCTGCCGATGACCTGGGTGTAGGCGTGGTTCTCCATCACCACGACGACGATGTGGTCGGGCGTGGGCAGTGCGGCGGCCTGGGCGGTGGGGGCGGTGGCCGCCCAGAGGCCGGCGGAGGCGGCGAGCAGGGCGACGGCGGAGCCGATCGCGGTCGCGGTGCGGCGGGAGCGGGGGTTCAGGGGCTTTGTGGACGAAGTCATGACAATTCCTCGGCTAGGAGACGGCCCGGCGGGCAGCAGGACGCCGCCCCGGCCTCGCCGGCCCGGCCGGGGCGTGGGGAAGCTCCGTGGTCGGTGAGGGGAAGACCGGCGCGGCGGGCGCACCGGAGTGCGCGGAAGCGCCCGAACAGCATGGGGCCCCCGGGGTGACGCGGGCAGACGACGGCAGGTGAAACCTTGGCCCCGGAGCGGGAAACGAACGGTGCCACCGCCCCGACGCGCCGAAACCGCCACTGACAACGCGAAATGCGGGCGAACCGGTTCACATTGCCAGCAACCGCCCGGTCCGGTGATAGTGATCTTCGAACGGCGCGGTCCGACGCCGCGTCAGCTCACGAGAGAACCGAGGAACATGGCGAAGACCAGCCTTCTGCGTCCGCTCGCGGTGGCCGCCGCCGGCGCCGTCCTGGTGGCGACCGGTGCCCTGCCCGCCGCGGCCGCCGGCCAGGACACCACCGACCCGACCGCCCCCGACCTCACCGGTGTGCGCACCGCCCTCCAGGCCACCACCGCGGCCGGCGCCCCGGGCGCCTTCGCGGTGATCAGCGACCACGGCGCCGTCGACCGGACCCGCTCGGTGAACGTCGGCCTGGCCGACCTGGACGGGACCCCGATGAACTCCTCGTGGAGGTTCCGGGTCGGCAGCAACAGCAAGATGTTCGCCGCCGTTCTCGTGATGCAGCTGGCGCAGGAGGGCCGGATCGACCTCGACCGGCCGCTGCGCGAGTACCTGCCCGCGGACACCCTGCCGGAGAGCTGGACCATGACGGGCCGCCAGGTGATGGAGCACCGGGCCGGCGTCTACGACCACACCAACGACCTGCTGGAGCAGGCCGGCGAGGAGACCACCAGCGCGTTCGAGGCGCGCATCCGCAGCACCGTGTACGACCCGCGCGCGCTGGTCGCGATGTCGGTCAGGCACGGCCTGCAGTCGACCCCCGGCAGCCGCTACTCCTACTCCAACACCGACTACGTGCTGATGGGCCTGGCCGTCGAGCACCTCACCGGCCAGACCTTCCCGGAGGTGCTGAACGAGCGGATCATCCAGCCGCTCGGCCTGCACAAGACCTCCTTCGTGGTGCCCGACCAGAGCATCACCGGCACCCACGTCACCGGCTACCTCACCAACGACGACCGCACCAAGCCGCTGCTGGACTCCACCGCGCAGACCGGCTCCTGGGTGTGGGCCGCCGGGGCCGTCATCTCCGACGCCGGGGACCTCGACCGCTTCCTCACCGCGCTGATGGCCGGCGGCAAGGGCGGGCTCGTCTCGGACGCCTCGCTCCAGCAGATGACCGCCGCCCTGCCCACGCCCACCGCGAAGATCGCCTACGGTCTGGGCCTGCGCCGCATCTCGCTCTCCTGCGGGGACGTGTACGGCCACGGCGGCATCGTGCAGGGCTTCAACACCCAGTCCTTCACGACCCCGGACGGGCGGCGCAGCGTGGTGGTCTTCGCCAACGCCTCCAACAACGGCGCGGTGACGCAGGGCCTGATGAACACCCTGGAGCCGGCCTTCTGCGGCAAGCAGCCCACCGTCGCCCCGCGGACGGCCTTCGCGCCGGCCTCGGTCCCGGTCGACTCGGCCCCGGTCGACACGCTGCCGGTGGTGGAGGACACCCGGATCTGACACCGGCCGTACGGCCCGCGCCCGCGCCCGCTCCCGCCTCCGGCCCGCTCCGGTCCGGCCGGGGGCGGGCGCTCGGCGTGACGGGACGCGGCCTCCGGAGGGCACCCGGTCAGTGCCGGACACGGCCCCCGGAGGGAACCGGTCAGTGCCGGGCGCCCGCCGCCCGGGGGCCCTCCGCGCTCAGGTCGGTGAGCGCCTCGGTGAGCAGCTCGCGGGCCTCCTCGGCGCGGCCCTGCTCGATCAGCGCGGTGCCCAGCTCGGTCAGCGTCTTGGTCATGCTGTCCGGGCGGCCCACCGCCTCGAAGTGCACCAGGGCCTGCCGGTAGGCCTTCTCGGCGGCCGGCCAGCGCTTCAGCGCCGCGCGGTCCAGGCCCAGTTCGTGCGCGGTCATGGCCGCCAGCAGGTGGATCAGCGGCGAGGACCAGCGCTCCACCAGCTCCAGCGCCCCGGCCAGGGCCCGCCGGCGCGACTCCACCGCCTCCTCCGCCCGGCCGGACTCCCGCAGGCAGTTGGCGGCGCCCCGCAGGGTGACCAGCCGGCCGATCATCGCGGAGCGGTTGGCCACCTCGGCGAAGGCGTCGGCCGCCCGGTGGAAGGCGTCGGTCGCCTCGCGGTGCCGCTGGAGGTAGCGCAGGCCCGAGGCCAGGTAGGTCAGCGCCCAGCCCTGCTGCTCCCGGTCGCCCACCGCGCGGGCCAGCTCCAGCCCCTCGGTGGCCAGTTCGATGCCGCGCTGGTAGCGGTGCAGGCAGGTGACGTACGTCCAGGCCAGGTAGTTGACGTGCACCGCCTCGACCCGCTCGTCCCCGATCGCTCGGGCGGCGTCCGCCGAGAGCTGGAACACCTCGGCCCAGATGCCCCAGCTCAGCAGCCGGTCGGAGAACCAGTGCATCGCCTCGGCGGTGTCCACCACCTCCCGGTGGCGGCCGGCCCGCTGGGCCTGCTGCAGGGCGGCCAGCCACTCCGGGTGCTCGTACTCCAGCCAGGCGGCCGCCTCGGTGAGGTGCGCGGGGGCGGTGCCGCCGGTGCCGGTCGCGTCCGTGGCGTGGTCGGGGTCGAACCGCAGGCCGTACTCGGCCGCCCGGCCGAGGATCCAGCGGCCGGCCCGGGTGCGGGCCTCGGCCAGTTCCTGGCCCGTCTCGTCGGCGGCCAGCCGCTCGCCGGCGTAGAGCCGCACCAGGTCGTGCAGGCGGTAGCGGTCCGGGGTGGCCGCCTGCATCAGTCCGGCGTCGACGAGCTGTTCCAGCACCAGTTCAGTGCGGGCCGCCGACCGGCCCGCGTAGGCCGCGGCGATCTCCGCGGTGAAGTCCTGGCCGGCGGTCAACGCGCAGCGGCGGAGGACGAGTTGGGACTCGGCGGGCAGCCGCCGGTAGGACAGCTCGAAGGCCGGGCGGACGGCCAGGTCGCCGGTCTCCAGCAGGTCCAGCCGGTTCTCCTCGGCGGCGAGCTGGCGCACCAGGTGGGCGACCGGCTGCTGCGGGCGGGCGACCAGGCGCTGCCCGGCGATCCGCAGCGCGAGCGGCAGGTAGCCGCAGAGCCTGGCCAGCTCGGCGGTGGCGTCGGGGGCGGCCTCGATCCGCTCGCGGCCGGCGATCCGGGCCAGCAGGCCGGCCGCCTCGGCCGGGGCCAGCACGTCCAGGCTCAGCCGGTGCACCGACTCCAGTCCGGGCAGCACGTTGCGGCTGGTCACGATGGTCACGGCCGGGCCGGAGCCGGGCAGCAGCGGGCGCACCTGGCTTTCGTCGGCGGCGTTGTCCAGCACCAGCACGAGCCGCCGCTCGCGGACCAGCGCCCGGTAGAGGCCGGCCCGCTCCTCCGTCCCGGCGGGCACCGCGGCGTCGGCGACGCCCAGGGCGCGCAGCACCTGCCCGAGCGCGTCCCGGGCGGGCAGCGGCTGCGGGGACATGCCGCCGAGGTCGAGGGAGAGCTGGCCGTCCGGGAAGCGCCCGGCCAGGGCGTGGGCGGCGTGCAGCGCGAAGGAGGTCTTGCCGAGGCCGGGCTGACCGCTGACCAGCACCACGCGCGGGTGGGCCGGGCGCTCGTCCTCGGCCAGGCGGGCGAGCAGGGCGAGGGCGTCCTCGCGGGCGGTGAAGTCGGCGATGTCGCGGGGCAGCGCGAGGGCGCTCTGGCCGAGCTCGGCGGGGATCGCGGGCGGGGCGTCGTCGCGGGCGTCGACTGCGCGGACGGTGGAGTCGGCGGAGGCTTCGCGCGGGGCCGGCCGGCCGGGCCGGGCCCGGCCACCGGCGGGCGTCGGGACCGGCCGCGCCCCGCGCGGGCGTCCGGACTGCGCGGCCCGGTCCAGCAGGTCCGCCTGCGCGCCGTCCAGCCCGAGCGCCTCGGCCAGGGCCCGTACGGTGCGCCGCTGCGGTCCGCGGGTGCGGCCGCGTTCCATGTCCCCGAGGGCGCGCAGGCTGACCCCGGCGGCCGCGGCGAGCTCCTCCTGGGTCAGGCCCGCCGCCACCCGGTGCCCGGCCAGCAGGCGGCTGAACTCGTTCGCGTCCGTGTCCGTGCCGCCCCCGGCCGCCATGCCCCGCCCCCACTCGCTCGGTCCTGCGCAGTTCCGCACTTCTGCCTGGAGTCGTCTCCGGCGGTTCGCTGCGGTGCGCTCCAGGCAGAAGTATGCCCCGGCGGACAGGTTCCACCTATTCCGCCCTCTCCCGGGGCATCCGCCCAGGTCAGGAGGGACGGGTACGGGCGGGGCGGCGGGGCGGGGGCGGTTCCGCGAGGGGCGGGACGCCGGTAGTTCCGCCTGTGGTTCCGCTGGTCGAACAGCGGATTCCCGCCACCGGCGGCCGGCCCCGGTCCATGCCGTTCCCCTGCGCCGGACCTCCACCCCGGCCTCCTGCGCCGGACCTCCACCCCGGCCTCCTGCGCCGGGCCGCTACACCGGCCGCCTCGCCTCCGCGCCCTCGACCGTGCGCCCGAGGGCGTCCAGCAGGTCGGCGAGCAGGTTGTGGGAGCGGGCTTCGAGGGCCGGGTCGCCGACGGTGCGGCCGAGGGCGACGGCGAGCCGGGCCGAGGAGAGCGCGGCGTCCCGGCGGCCGAGCGCGTGCAGAGCGCGGGCCCGGCTGTGGGTGGCGAGGACGGCCTCGGCGCCGCCGGAGCGGGCGGTGGCGGCGCGTACCGCCTCGTCGGCGTGGCGCAGGGCGGGCCCGGGGTCGTCGGCCAGGACCAGCGCGTCGGCGAGGTCGGTGAGCGCGCGGACCAGCAGGTGGTCGGTGGCCGGGGTGCGGGCGGCGGCGACCAGGTCGCCGAGCATGGGCACCGCCCGCTCGTACCGGCCGGCCCGCAGCAGGGCGGCGGCCACCCGGCTGCGGCAGTGGTGGCGCAGCGCCGCGTCGCCGGACCGGTCGGCGGCCGCGACGGCCCGCTCCAGGGTGTCGGCGGCGGTGCGGTGGGCCGCGCGGTCGACGTGCAGGACGGCGAGGTCGGTGGCGAGCCGGGCCACCGCCGCCTCGTCCCGGTCGGTGTGGGCGGCGCGCAGCCCGGCCTCGACCACGGCCCGCCAGTGCGTCCGGTCGTGGCCGGTGGTCTCGTACAACCGGCTGGCCCGGTGGGCGAGTTGCCAGGCCGCGGCGGGCCTTCCCTGCTGCTCGGCGCAGACCACCACCGCGCGCAGGGCGCTCTCCTCGCGGCGGAACCAGGCCCCCGCGCCCACGGTCGCCGCGCCGCCGGCCGTCCAGCCGGCGGTGACGTCGAGGTAGTGGGCGATCAGCCGGTCGAGGGCGAGGAACCGTTCGTCGCAGGTGAGTTCGGCGGCCTGCGCGGCGGCGTGGCGGCGGACCAGCTCGCGCCGGGCGTACCGGCCGGGGCCGCTCTCCTCCAGCAGGTGGACGGCGTCCAGCCGGGTCAGCAGGGTGCGGGTGGCGGCGGGCGGGAGGTCGGCGAGGGCTGCGGCGGTGGCGGTGTCGAGCTCCGCGCCGGGGTGCAGGCCGAGCAGGGTGAACAGCCGGGCGGCGTCGGGCGCCAGTGTGCGGTACGTCCGGTCCAGCGCGGCGGTGAGGCCGAGCGGGCCGCCGGCGGTGCCGGTGCCGGAGAGGGCCGCCGGACCGGTCTGCTCGTCGGCGAGTTCGGCGGCGAGGTCGGCCACGGACCAGTCGGGCCGGGCGGCCAGCCGGGCGGCGGCCAGGCGCAGCGCGAGCGGCAGGCGGTCGCAGCGCTCGGCGAGTTCCGCGACCGCCTCCGGCTCACCGGCCGTACGGTCCTCGCCGAGGACGCGGGCGAGCAGGGCGGCGGCCTCCTCGGGGCCGAGCACCCCCAGCGGCAGCGGGATGCCGCCGGTGCGGACCACCAGGTGGCGCAGCCGGCTGCGGCTGGTGACGATCGCGACCGGGGCGGGCTCGCTGTCGGTGGCCGGCGGGTCGGGCAGCAGCGGGGCGAGCTGCTCGTAGGAGGCGGCGTCGTCCAGCACGACCAGCATCCGCCGGCCGCCGACCAGTTCGCGGTAGCGGCGGGCGCGGTCCTCGGGGTCGCGGGGCAGGGCGTCCGGGGCCGTACCGAGCGCGGTGAGGAACTCGCCGAGCACCTCGGCGGGTTCGCGCGGCCCGTCCGGGTCGAAGCCGCGCAGCTCGGCGTGGAGGACGCCGTCCGGGAAGTAGGCGTCGCCGCGCCGGGCCGTCCACTGCCGGACCAGGCTGGTCTTGCCGACTCCGGCGGGGCCGGTGACCAGGATCGGGCGGCCGTCCCGGGCGGCGGGCACGACCTGGTCCAGCCGGGCGAGTTCGTCCGTCCGGCCGACGAACCGGCGGTCGGCGGCGGGTCGGACGCCGGACTGCTCGCCGGCCAGGCGCAGCTCCGGGCCGGGCGGCCGGGAGAGCCGGGCCACCGCGCGCTCGTAGCGCTCCCGCGCCTCGGCGCTCCGCCCGTCCTGCTCCAGGCAGCGCACCAGCCGGGCGGCCAGCGTCTGCCGGGCGGGGTGGCCGTCGGCGGCCTCGGCGAGTTCGGCGGCCAGTTCGCCGCCCCGGCCGGCCCGGAGCAGGCCGTCGGCCAGCCGTTCCAGGGCGCGCAGCCGCAGGTCGGTCAGGTACGGGAGGGTCCGCTCGCGCAGCAGGGCGGAGCCGCAGTCGGCGAGCGCCGGGCCGCGCCACAGGTCCAGCGCGGCGCGCAGCAGGGGCGGGGCGCCGTCCGCCGGCGCGGCCTCCACCGGCGTGGCCTCCATCGGGGCGGGCTCCGGCGGGGCGGTCCCCGGAGGGGCACCGTCCAGCGGGGCGGCGGGCTCGGGGAGCAGCACGCCGGCCTGTTCGCAGAGCCGGCCGAAGCGCAGCACGTCGACCCGGTCGGGCTCACCGGCCAGCAGGTAGCCGGCCCCCCGGGTGCCCAGCTCCAGCCCGGAGCCGTCCAGTAGTTGGCGCACCGCCGCGACGTGGCCCTGCAGGGCGGCCCGCGCGGTGGGCGGCGCGCAGCCCTCCCAGACCAGCTCGATCAGCTCCTCGGTGGCCACCGTCCGGTTCAGCCGTACGGCGAGCGCGCTCAGCAGCGCCCGGCGCTTGGGGGCCGAGGGCGTCACCGCCGTCCCGTCCTCCCGCCGCACCACCACCGGCCCGAGCAGATCGATGTGCACGCGCCCGTTCCCCTCCCCCACCATCCGTCGACTCCCCGGCTGGTTCGAGGATAGGGCCGACCGGGCCCTTGACGTCGGCCGTACGGTACCGGGCCGGTACGACACCGGCGCCGCGTCCGCGGCTCCTGGCCGAGCGGCCACCGCGGCACGGCCCCGCGTCCGCCGCTCCGGACGGGCCGGGCACGGCGGCACGGCCCCGCGTCCGCCGTCCGGTGCAACCGTCACCGGCCCCATCGGCATCCCTCTCAGGGGTGCCCCGTGGAGCCCGGTCGGACCGGGGGCGGGCGCCCCGCGCGGGCGGGCGTCCGAGGGCGGGAGCAGCCGTCCGGCGTGGACCGGACAGGTTCTCGCACTACACTGCTCCACCCCGAGGGCCGATGGCCGCTTCGGGTGTGATGTGCGGTTTTGGGGCGAGGTGGGGGGTACCGGTGCGGATTCGGCTGCTCGGGCCGGTGGAGTTGCGGGTCGGGGCGGACGGCTTCGCGAGCGTGGCGGGTGCCCAGCGGCGGGCCGTCCTGGCGATGCTGGCGCTGCGGTTGGGGCTCGTGGTCACCATGGACCAGCTGTGCGAGCTGCTCTGGGACGAGCAGCCGCCGCCCACCGCCCGGGCGGCCGTGCAGGGGCACGTCGCCGCGCTGCGGAAGGTGCTCGCCGACACCCCGTTCGAGCTGCACACCCGGGACTCCGGCTACCTGCTGACCGGGCCGGCCGACGCCGTGGACGCGCTGCGCTTCGAGGAGCTCGCCGGCGAGGCCGAGGGGCAGGCCGGGCTCGGCGACTGCGCCACGGCGGTCGCGCTGCTGGAGGAGGCGCTGCGGCTGTGGCGCGGCGAGGCGCTGGCCGACCTGCCCGAAACCCCCCTGCGGGACGCCGCGGTGGACCGGCTGAGGCAGTCCCGCACCGCCGCCCTGCTCTGCTGGGCCGGGCTGCGGCTGGGCCAGGGCGCCGGGGCCTCGGCCGTGCCGCTGCTGAAGCACGGGGTGCGGCTGGACGGGCTGCGCGAGGAGCTGGTGGCCATGCTGATGCGCTGCCTGCACCAGGCGGGCCGGTCCGCGGAGGCGCTGACCGCCTACCACCAGGCCCGGGTCCGGCTGGACGACGAACTGGGCATCAACCCCGGCCCGGCGCTGCGCGCGGCGCTCGCCGAGGTGCTGGCCGACGACCGTACGGCGGAGCCGCCGCCCGCCGCTGCGCCGGCCCCCGGAGCGGCCCCGCAGCCCGCGCCGGTGCCGCGCCGACTCCCCCGCCGCCACCCGGACTTCGTCGGCCGCACCACCGACCTGGCCCGCCTCGACCTGGCCTGCGGGACCGGCCGCGCCGGGGACGGCCCGGTGCTGGTGGTCGGCCCGGCCGGGGTCGGCAAGAGCGCGCTGGTCACCGCCTGGGCGCACCGGGTCGCCGACCGCTTCCCGGACGGACTGCTCCACGCCGAACTGCACGGCCTCGCCCCGGACGGCCCCGCCCGGCCCGAGGCCGTCCTGGCCGGCTTCCTGCGCGCGCTCGGCGTACCGGAGGACGGCATCCCCGAGGGGCGCGCCGCCCGGGCCGCGCTCTACCGCGAGCGCACCCGGGGCCGGCGGCTGCTGGTGCTGCTGGACGACGCCGCCGACGCCGACCAGGTCGCCGACCTGCTGCCCGCCGGCCCGGCCGGCACCGCCGTGGTCACCGGCCGGGGCTCGCTGGAGAGCCTGGTCGCCGTCGAGGGGGCCACCCTGCTGCGCCTGGCCGCGCTGCCCGAGGACGACGCCCTGCACCTGCTGGAGCGCGCCCTGACGCCCGAGCGGCTGCGCGCCGAGCCGGAGGCCGCCGCCCGCCTCGCCGGGCTCTGCGACCACCTGCCGCTCGCCCTGCGGATCGCCGCCGCCCGCCTGGCCGACCGGCCGGACCGGACGATCGCCGGGCTGGTCGCCGAACTCGCCGACGAACGGACCAGGCTGGCCGTCCTGGACGCGGACGGCACGCTCTCCGTCGCGGGCCGGCTCGGGCTGACCCACCGCCGGATCTCCGAACCCGCGGCCGAACTGCTCACCGCCCTGGCCGCCCACCCCGGCCGCGAGGTGGACACCCCGGCGGGCGCCGCCCTGCTCGGCAGCGACACCGCGACCGCCCACCGGGTGCTCGGCGAGCTGGCCTCCCACCACCTGCTCACCGGCACCGCCCCCGGCCGCCACGCCCGTACCGACCTGGTCCGGCTGTACGGCGCCGGGCTGCTCGCCGAACGGCCCGAACAGCACCGGCGGCTGCTGCGCGACCGCCTGGCCGACCACTACCTCACGGCCCTCGGGCACTGCGGGTCCTTCCTCGACCCCGGCCAGGAGGACACCGCCCCGCCCGCCGGTCCGGCGCAGGCCCTCCCGGCCGTCGGCGACATCCGCACCGCGCTCGACTGGTTCGACGCCGAGGAGCCGGCGGTCTCCGCGCTGGTCGCGTCCCCCGACACCGACCCGGCCCGGGCCTGGCGGCTCGCGCTGACCTGCGGCTCGCTCTACTACGGCGCCAGCCGCTTCACCGACTGGCTCGCCAGCGCCCGGCTGGGGCAGGCCGCGGCCGAACGGTGCGGCGACCCGGTCGCGGTCGCGCTGCTGCTCAACTGCCGGGCGCAGGCCCTGGTCGCGCTGGAACGCCGGCAGGAGTCCGCGGAGGCGGCCCGGAAGGCGGTCGCCGCGGCCGAGTCCGCCACCGGGCCCGCCGCCGCGTCCGCGCACGTCCGGGCGCTCGCCACGCTGGCGCTGGTCACCGCGATGCTCGGCCACGCCGCCGAGGCCGAGCGGCTGGCCGCCGCCGCCACGGCGCTCGCGCTGGAGTCCGGCGACCGCCGCCGGCTGGTCGACGCCAAGGTGCACCAGGGCTGGGTCAGCCTGGCCGCCGGGGACCGGGAGGGCGCCCAGCGCCGGTCCCGGGAGGCCCGCGAGCTGCTGCCGGCCACGCCCGTCACCCAGGTCCACCTCTGGTCGCTGCTGACCGAGGCGCAGGCCCTCGCGCCGACCGTCCGCGACGACGCCGCCGACCTCGCCTGGCACCGGCTGCTCGCCGCCTGCGAGGAGGCCGGCCTGCTGTACCTGCACGCGGTGGCCGAACAGTCCTACGCCGCCTACCTGTTGGCCCGGGGACGGGAGCCGGAGGTGCGCGGCCGGCTGCGCACGGCGCTGGACCGCTTCCGCTCGCACGACCGGCAGGCGGGCCACTGCAGCGAGTTCACCACCAGCCTGGAGGAGTCGCTCAACCTCCGCACCGGCCGGCGGGCGACGGACGACTGAACCGGACGGTCGGTACTCCTGTCCGTCCAGAGCCGGACGGCCCCGTCAGCCGGCCGCCGAGGCCGCCCCGCGCACCGTCGGGGCGTACCCGTGCTCCGTCGCCAGCACCGGGCGCAGCGCCCGGATCGCGTAGAAGTTGCGGGACTTGACCGTCCCCGGCGGCACGCCCAGCCGGGCCGAGGCCTCCAGCACCGAGCGGTCCTTGAGGTGGAGTTCGACCAGCACCTCGCGGTGGTGCTTCTGCACCCGGCGCAGTGCCAGCGCGAGGTCCCGGGCCACCACCACCTGCTCGTACGGGTCGTCGGCGACCGGCCGGTCCTCGACCGTCTCGCCGATCACCTCCTTGGCGCGGGCGGCGGCCATCCGGTAGTGGTCGATCGCGATCCGCCGGGCGACCGTGAACAGCCAGGGCCGGGCCGCCTCCGCGCCGGCGGCCAGCGCCTCCGGGTGCTGCCAGGCGCGCAGCAGGGTCTCCTGGAGGATGTCCTCGGCCTTGCCGCGGTCCCCGCCGGTGGCCCGCAGCAGCGCGCGCAGCAGGTAGCCGCCGTGCAGCCGGTGGATCTCGGCGAGCACGTCGGGGTCGAGGGTCGGGCGGGCCGGGGCGGTGGCGCCCTCCGGCGCGGCGGCCGGACCCTCGGACGGCGGGGTGACGGACGTGGGCTGGGCGACGGACGGCTTCGACACGCGCTACCTCTCAGGTCGGGCAGGGGGCGCAGCACGGGCAGGGGACGCAGCACGGGCAGGGCGTGCTGGGCACCGCCGGAGATCCCCGGCGGTGGCTGCACCAGCACACTGCCGGAGCCCGCCAAGTCCGCACCAAGGATCCGCCAACGCCCCCGCCCGGGGCACTCGGGCCGCCCCCGAGTGCCACCGTTGGCGGGCGCCGACGACTGTTGGCCGGTCGTTAGCGGCCGTGAGCTGCGGCTTCTTCCGCCACCGCCCGGTTCGGCGCCCGGCCCCCCGCCGAGCGCCGTACCGGGCCGCGGTGTCAGCCCTCGGCGAGCGCCCCGAGCAGCTCCCGCACCCCGTCCTCGCCCCGGTGCTCGATCAGCACCGCGACCCAGCCCGCCAACAGCTGACGCTCCGCCGCCGACCACACCGGTGCCGACGGGTGCTCGTCCACCACCAGCGCCGTCGCCACGCCCAGCAGCCCCGACTCCGGCCGCGGCCGCTCCTCCGGCGCCGCACGCAGCGCCAGCCGCCGGGCGACCGCGATCACCCGCTCCGCCGCTGCCTCGGGCACCGCCAGCCCGGCCGGCCCGGCCGCGCTCGGCGCCCCGGCCCGCACCAGGGCCGCGACGAACTCCCGCGCCTCCGGCCCGTCCGCGGCCATGCCGCGGCCCTCCCCCGTCCCGTTCACGGGACTCACGCTCCTTCCGACTCGGTGACACTCGGCGGACGCCGGGTGCCACCCGATGACGGTACCGATCGGTAGCCGGTCGGGCGGAGGGTTTTCTCGTTACGGGCCTCCCGAAGCGACAGGGGGCGCGCCGTGCGCCCTGTTCCGCTCAACGGGCCCTCCACCACCAGCGGTTCAGCTGAACCGGAGGGTAGCCTTCAGCCGTACTCCCGGCTGTACGGGTAGACCGTACGGTCGGCCGGACCGGAGGCACCCGTCCGGCGCACCAGGGACCGGGAGGTCGTCCGATGGCTTACTCCGACGGCACCGCGGGCGCGGGCGGCACCGCCCAGGCCGCACCCGACTACTCGCCGGCCGTCTGGCCCGAGCCCGTCGCCCTGCTGCCCCCACTGCCCCGGCTGCCCCCGCGCCCGCTGGACCCGCTCGGCACCGTCCTGATCCCGCCCGCCGAACGGCGGCCGTCCACCCGGGAGCCGGCCGTCGGACCGTCCTCGGCGGCGCCGCTTCCGTTCCTGCCACCGAGCCCGCCTGCCCTCGCACCGCTACCCGCACCGCCCGTACCGCGCCTCGACACCGACCGCCCGCGCACCCTGCGGCTCGCCCTCCCCGGCGGCGGGGAGGCACGGCGGCGGCGCCTGCTCGACCGCGTCCGGGCGCCGCTGCGGACCCGCCACCGGATCGCCGTCCTGGGCGGCCCCGCCGACGGGGCCGCCGCCCTCCTCGGCGCCCTGCTCGCGGAACACCGGGCCCACCCGGTGCTCGTCCTCACCACCGCCGGGCCCGCCGGGAGCGAATGCCGCACGGGCGGCCGGGTGCTGCGGTCCGTACGGCCGGACCCGGCCGCCCTGCGGGAGGCCCTCGGCGAGGCCGACGGCCACTACCCGGTGGTCCTCGCGGACACCACCGGCGCCCCGGCCGAGGTCCGGCTCGCCGCCGTCGAACACGCCGACCGGCTGCTCCTCTGCGCCCCGGCCTCCGCCACCGGAGCCCGCACCGCCGACGCCCTCCTCGACCACCTCGCCGCCCTCGGCCACCACGGCCTGGCCCGCGGGGCGGTCGCCGCCTTCACCCCCGCCCCGCCCACCGACCGCCCGGTCGCCGACCGCGACCTCCTCCCCCACTTCCGCACCCGCTGCCGCGCCGCCCTCACGCTCCCGGCCGCCCCCGCCGCCCTCCGTGCCCGGGCCCGCCTCGACTACCTGGAACTCGCCGCCCTCATCGGCGACGGCATGGCCGAGCACCGCTGATCCGCCTCGAGCGCGCCGCCGCCAGGATGTCCGCCCGCTCCAGCGGGGGCACCGCCTCGCACAACGCCGCCTCCGCCCGGTCGAGCGCGGCGACGAAGCCGAGCACCAGCTCTCTCGCCGTCGGCGACTGCCGCTCCGTCGTCAGGGCCCTCCGTTCCCGTGCCGTGCCGCTCCTCACCCGCCGGGCGTATCCGGTCCCCGACGGGCCCCGATGGTCCCACGGCGCCGATCACCACGACGAGCGGATTCCTCCCGTCAGGCCCTCGGCCCCGGCCGGACGACCGGCTCGGAAGCGGCGCCCCGTCGGCTCGCCTCCGCACAGCTCGGGCGCCGGCCCCTGGCACGCGGGGCCAAGGCGGCGGCCACCGCCGCCAGGGCGACGGCCGCGAGGACGGTGAGGGCGAGGAGACCCGCCTCGATGCCGGCGCCGCTGTCGGGTGGAGCGGGGCGCATGGTGAGGACGACCGCCGGGGTGGCAGCGGCGACGGGGCCGACGGTGCCGTGGCCGTACTGATGGCCAGGGCCGCGGGAGGCGGCGGCTTGCCGGTCTTCGGCCGGCTGGTCGACGGTCAGGTCCGGGCGGTGGCCGAGGACGAGGGCGGCGGCGGCGGCGGCCGAGCCCGGGTCGGCCGCCGCCCGGGGGCGGGGCGGCGGCGTGGTCACGCGAGGGTGCCGAACCGTTCGGCCGGGATGTCCTGCGGCAGCAGCAGGCTGAGTTCGTCCAGGTCCACCACGTCGACCCGGGACAGCCGGCCCGCCTGCCGGGTGACCATCGCTTCGAGCACCTGCCGGGCGAACCGGCCGTTGCCGAAGGAGCGGTCGCGCGGGACGGCGCCGAACAGGGTGCCGAGTGCGGCCAGGGTCTCCGGTGTGCAGGTGTAGCCGGCGGTCTCGGCCCGCGCCCGGACGATGGCGACGAGTTCCTCGTCCGCGTAGTGCTCGAAGGTGACCTCCCGGGAGAACCGGGAGGCCAGGCCGGGGTTGGAGGCGAGGAAGCCGCGCATCTCCTCCCGGTAGCCGGCCACGATCACCACGACCTCGTCGCGGTGGTCCTCCATCAGCTTCACCAGGGTGTCCACCGCCTCCTGCCCGAAGTCCCCGCCGCTGCCGTCGCGGGGCGTCAGGGTGTACGCCTCGTCGATGAACAGCATGCCGCCCCGGGCGCGTTCGAAGGCGTCCCGGGTGAGGTGGGCGGTGTGGCCGAGGTAGCGGCCGACCAGGTCGGCGCGGGCGGTCTCGACCAGCCGGCCGGAGGGCAGCACGCCGAGTTCGGCGAGGAGTTCGCCGTACAGCCGGGCGACGGTGGTCTTGCCGGTGCCGGGCGGGCCCGAGAACACCAGGTGGTGGCCGAGGAGGGCGGCGGGCAGCCCGGCCTCGACCCGGCGCCGGGACTGGCGGGCCAGGTTGACCAGGTCCTCGACCTGCTCCTTGGCGGCGGCGAGGCCGACCATGGCGCGCAGCCGGTCGAGCAGGCCGGGCTCCCCGGCCCGCCCCTCGCCGACGGGGGCCGGGGCGAACTCCTCGCCGACGTCGGCGGGCAGCAGCCGGGTGAGCGCCGCGTTGTCGAAGTGCTCCAGTTCGGCGAGCCGGGAGGCCTGCCGGTCGACCATCTCCTCGAACACCTTGCGGGCGGCCCGGCCGTTGCCGAACTCCGCGCCCTTGGGCATCCGGTCGAAGTGCGCGGCGAGCGCCTCCCGGGTGCCCTCGGCGAGCTCGTAGCCGTGTCCGCCGGCGGCCTGCTCGACGATCGTGGCGAGCTCGTCGGCGCGGTAGTTCCGGAACTCGACGGTGCGGCTGAACCGGGACGCCAGGCCCGGGTTGGAGGCCAGGAACCCGCGGATCCCGGCCTCGTACCCGGCGACGATCACCACCAGGTCGTCGCGGTGGTCCTCCATCAGCTTCACCAGGGTGTCGACGGCCTCCCGGCCGAAGTCCGGGCCGGCCGCGCCTGAGCCCGCCGACAGGGTGTAGGCCTCGTCGACGAACAGCACCCCGCCGAGGGCCTCCCTGACCACCTCGGTGGTCTTCAGGGCCGTCCCGCCGACGACCGGGGCGACCAGGTCGGCCCGGGCGACCTCGACCAGGTGGCCGCTGCGCAGCACGCCGAGTTCGGCGAGGATCGCCCCGTAGAGCCGGGCGACGGTGGTCTTGCCGGTGCCGGGCGGGCCGGCGAAGACGAGGTGCCGGCTCATCGGCAGGGCGGGCAGCCCGGCCTGCTCGCGGCGGCGGGTCAGCTTGCCGAGGTTGACCAGGGTGGCGACCTGCTCCTTGACGCCCTCCAGCCCGACCAGGGCCCGGAGGACGGCCTGCGGGCCGACGGCCTCCTCCGCGGGGGCTTCCGTACCGTCGCCGGCGGCGTCCGCAGCGACGGTGGTGGCGGCCGCCGTGCCGTGGGCGTCCGGCGAGCGGTTGTCCCGGCTGTCGAGGTTCTCCACCACGAGGCGGTCGGTCGGCGCGGTCTGCCACAGCCCGGCGCCCTGGTTCCCGGCGGCCGTGCAGTCGGTGAGCCGGACGGGCTCCGCGGACTCGGAGCGCAGCCCGTCCACGGTGTTGTCGCCGAGCCGACAGGAGGTCAGGGTGGCCCGGGAGCCGGGCAGCAGGTGCAGCCCGTGCCGCCGGTTGGTCCCCAACCGGGCGCGGGTGGCGGCCAGTTCGCCGCCGCGTTCGACGCTGGCGCCGTCGAGGGCGTTGCCGGTGCACTCGACGTCGCGCAGGATGGCGACGCCCCCGGCGCCGACCGAGATCCCGCAGGACCCGCTGCCGCGCACCAGGCCGCCGCCGAGGTGGGTGTGGGCTCCGTCGGCGATCCGCACCCCGTGCCGTCCGGCGTCGACGACGGTGACGTCCTCCAGCCGGCCGCGCCCGTCGCCCAGCACCTCGATCCCGTGGCGGCCGGCGGCGGTGACGGTGCCGCGGCGCAGCAGCGGGTCGGCGCCGTCGCGCACCACGATGCCGACGCCGGCCGCGCGGCGGACCTCCAGGCGGTCGAACTCGGCGGCGCTCCCGCCGGTGAGTTCGACACCGTCGGTCCCGGCGTCGCGCACCACCGTCCGCAGCAGCCTGGGCCCGGCCGACCCGCCGACGTGGATTCCGACCCCGGCGGGGGCGGTGACCTCGCAGTCCTCCAGGGTGCCCCGGGCCCGGCCCGCGATGTGCAGACCGTACCCCTGGGGGCGGACGGCGCGGCAGCGGCGCAGCAGCGGGTCGGTGCCGTCGGTGAGGACGTAGCCGTGGCCGCGCACGGCGGTGACGGTGCAGTCCTCCAGCACGACCCGGGCGGCGGAGCCGACGAAGACGCCGAGCGCGCTGTCCCGGATCGCCGTGCGCAGCAGGCGCGTGCTGCTCCGCTCCTCCAGGGCGACGGCCGGCTTGTCGGTGCCGGAGATCTCGCAGTCCTCGACGACGCCGCGCGCCTCGCCGTTGGCGCACAGGCCGTTGCCGCGCGCGTCGCGCAGCACGCAGCGCCGGACGGTCGGGTCGGCCCGCTCGCCGATGACCACGGCCGAGGTGCCCAGGTGCTCGACGACGCTGTCCTCGATCACGCTGGAGCCGGTGGAGGTCTCCACCAGCCCGGCGCCGGCCGGGTTGGTGACCCGGCTGCCGCACATGGCGAGTTCGCCCGGCCCGCGGGTGAGCACGGCGGTCCAGGCGTTGCCGATCACCTCGCAGTCCCGCACGGTGAGGCGGCCGCGCGGGACGTCGACGGCGGGCAGTTCGTCGTCCTGCCCCTGGAGCACCAGACCGGTCAACCGGACGGCCTCGGTGAGCACCTGGACCACCGAACCGCGCCGGGGGCTGATCCGCACGCTGCCCCGGACGTCGGCGGCGGTGATGCTCACCGCCCTGGTGAGCACCAGGTTCTCGTCGTACCGGCCGGGCCGGACCGAGATCACCGCGCCGCCGCCGGCCGCCCGGAGGGCCTCGCCGATCGTCCGGTAGGAGCCGGGTTCCCGCTGCTCCGCGCAGACCGTCAGCACCGGGCGCGACATGCCTGGGGTTCCCTTCGTCGTGGGGCGTTGTGGTTCGGTCGCTCGGTGGTTTGGTGACTCAGCGGTTCGGTGGCTCGGCGGGTCCGGGCCCCGGTGCGCGCCGGGGTCAGGCCGTGCAGGTGGCGCGGACGGCGCTGGCGGCGTGGTGGGCGCCGCTGGAGCCGCCCCAGTCCACGCCGCGGCTGTGCAGCGTGACGGAGATCGGGCCGTGGTAGGTGAACGGCCCGTTGTTCACCCAACTGCCCCGGCTCGCCGTCTGGTTGATGGTGAACGAGCCCACCTGGCCGCCACCGCTCTGCACCGTGTAGGTGCTCGGGTTGCCGCCGACCTGCTTCACGTCGCCGCTGGCCGGGATGTAGACCGACAGGGTGCAGCTGGTGACCTTGTCCACGGTGAAGGTCCAGACGACCGAGTTGCCGTTGTCGTCCTTGTTGGCGTTGCCGGACATCGGCATCGAGGCGTAGGTGCCGTTGCAGCCGTCGCCGCTGTAGCCGCCGGAGTTGTTGCGCCAACCGCTGCTGCCCTGGTCGAACCAGCCGTTGGTCTTGTACTGGCCGCCGCCCGAGCAGTACGGGCCGGCGATCACGGTGACCGGTGCGGGCGGCTTGGCGGCCGGGGGTACGGGCTGCTGGGGCGCCGACGGGTTCGGAGCCGGCTTGTTCGGAGCCGGCTGGTTGGGGGCCGGCTGGTTCGGCGCCGGGTTGGCCGCACCGCCGCCGCCCGTGCCACCGGCGGCCGGGCCACCGCCGCCCGAACCACCCGAGGCGGCGGCCGCACCGCCCTGCGCGCGATCGCCCCCACCACCCGAACTCGCGCCGCCCCCAGCGGGGTTGGCACCGCCGCCGGGAGGAGCGGCCGCACCGGCACCGCCCCCGCCACCGCCGGCACCGCCACCAGCGCCGCCGCCGGTGCCGTTCGGGGCCGAGGCCGCCTGGTCGCCCGACGCCGGTGCGGCCGAACCGTCCGGCTGCGGTGCCGCCGAGCCCGACTGCCCGTCGGGCGCGACGCCGCCGGCGGTGCCACCGTGCTCGTCGAAGCCGGGGACGTTGGCGGGCGGGGCGTCGGCCTGGGCCGGTCCGTGCGGGTCGCTGCCGCTGCGCTGGGTCACCATCACGGAGGTGCCGACCAGCACCAGGCCGACGGCGACGGCCGCGGCGATCATCGGACGGGAGACCCGGCCGGTGCGCGGCCCAGGGTCCCCCGGACCCACGGGCCCCGCGGGGGTCGCCGGGCCGACGGGTGCCGTCGGGCCCTTGGCGGGGGACGGCAGGGGCGCCGGCCCGATACCGGTCCCGGCCGGGGGCCTGGCTCCAACCGTGGACTTGGGCCCGGACGCGGGCTTCGGTCCGGTTCGCGCCCCGTTCGTCGCGGCGCCCGTGGCCCTGGAACTGACACCGACTCCGGCGCCGACACCGGCGCCCGGCTGCACGGGCAGCACCGCCGTCTCGGCGCTCGCGGACCTGGGCCCGGCCTCGGACTTCGGCCCGGTCCGTGCCCCGTTCGTCGCAGCGCCGGTGACCCCGGCACTGACACCGGCACTGACACCGGTACTGGCACCGCCATTGGCGCCGGCGCCCGGCTGCGCGGGCCGCACCGTCGGCGCGGGGCTCGCGGGCTTGGACCCGGCACCGGCACCCGACGTCGCGGGCGGCACCACCGGCGCGGGGCTCGCGGGCTTGGACCCGGCGCTGACACCGGCCTCGGCGCCCGACCTCGCGGGCGGCACCGGCGCCGCGGGGCTCGCGGGCTTCGACCCGGCGCCGGCCTCGGGACCGGCACCCAGCCGCGCGGGCGGGACCGTCGGCGCGGGGCTCGCGGGCTTGGACCCGTCCTCGGGCTTCGGACCGGTCCGTGCCCCGCTCGTCGCAGCGCCCGTGGTCCCGGCGCTGACACCGGTACCGGTACTGGTACCGCCACCGGCGCCCGGCTGCGCGGGCGGCGCCGCCGTCTCCGCGCTCACGGGCGCCTCCGGCGGCTTCCCCTGGTCCGCCTCGGCCGCCAACGCCCAGTTCACCGCCGGGAGCCGGAAGCCGCCCGGCCTCCGCTCCGGCCCGCCGCGCTGCTCCTCGCCCACCATGCATCCCCTGTGCTCGATGACACTCCTGTGGGGAGCTACGGCCCGCACGGCCGAACCGGTTCAGCCGAAATCGGCGCGCCTCGGACCCGGCCGTCCGGACCGGCTCCGCGCCCGTCACCGGCCGGGTCCCACCCCGCGCCCCTCCCGCCGACCACGTCCCTGTGTTCCGTCCGACGGCCGGCCGCCCGTGCGGGGTTCACCGGGTGGTTCAGAAGGACCAGGAGAGCGGCTCTCCGGTGTACGGGTCCAACCGCTCCTCGATGCGGCGCCGCTCCTCACGCCAGTGGACGAAGTGCGGGGACGGATCGCCCCAGAGGGAGGCGTCGCTGAGCGGACAGCGGTCGAAGCCCTCGGTGAACAGGCGGCGCAGGAACTCCGCCATCCCGCAGTCGTAGAGCTGCCAGTTCGGCGACCCGTGGCGCTCCCACACCAGGACCGGCCACTTGTCGGGGTCGTCGTCGACCGTGAGCCAGCCGAGGATGTCCGCTCCGCAGCTCACCCCCCACGCGATCACCGAGTCCGGCCCGGCCTCGACGCCGGCCGGCCCGCCCTCGGTCGACCAGAGGCTCCGCAGGATGGCGGTCTCCCCGGCCGCACTGCCGAAGCCCGGGCCCTCGGGCGGCGCCGTGCTCGCCTCGGGGGCCAGGACGCCGAACGCCTCGTCGATTCCACCGGCCCCGTACGTGGCCATGAACGCCACGTAGTCGGCGGGGAACCGGACGCCCCAGGCCTGGCCCACCGCGGCCCAGTCCACCTGCTCGTCGGCGCCGTCGTGCGGCGACATGACGGCCTTCAGCGCGGCGACGGATGCTTCCCCTGCTTCCATGACCCCTCCTGTGGTCCGGCTCCGGGACGCACCGTATCCGGCCCCACCGACAGTCAGTCGGCGGGGCCGGAGCCGACACCCAGGGCGAGGGCGTAGCGGGAGGGGTCGGCGGGGCGGACGCGGTCGGCGGGGGCGACGGCGTCGCGGCGGGCGAGCCAGGTGCGCAGCCGCTCGGGGCTCGGGCGGACGCCGCCGATCTCGTGGAGCAGGACCCGGGCCGGGCGGCCCGCCTCCGGGTCCGCCGGCTGGACCTCGACCACCTCGAACTCCGCGCCCGGGACGAAGACCACCATGGGCGGGTCGCCCGGCTCGCCGAAGGCCGAGCTGCGGCGGCCGCCGACGGACCAGATGGCGAACTCGATCCCGACGTCCTCCCCCAGGTCCGCCTCGGGCACCGCCAGGGCGGTCACCGGGGCCCGCTCGGTCAGCACCGTGCCCGGGGCGTACGCGGCGAGGTCGCAGGCCCGCGCCGGACCGGCGACCAGCACACCGCCGTAGTACCCGGGCAGCCGCCGCAGGCCGGCGGCCAGGCAGCGGAGGTACGGGCCGTAGCGGCCGGGCTCGCCGGAGCGGGCCGCCGCGAGGAGTTCGGCGCGCGGGGCCAGGGGACCGGAGTCGCCGGCGTGCAGCAGGAGGGCGACCAGCTCGGGCCCCTGGTCGCCGTCCTCCGCCTGGGCGCGCAGGGCGGGCAGCCGGGCGGCGACGTCCTCGGCCCGTCGGGCCAAGGGCTCGTAGGCGGAGCCGAGTTGGGCGACCAGGGCCTCGCCGTCCCCGGCGGGGGTGGCGGGCTCCGACGGCTCCGGCTCCGGGGACGGTTCCGGGGCCGGGGGCGTCGCAGCGGGCACCTCGGGCTCGGGCTCGACTGCCGGGGCCTCGGCGACCGGCTCCTCCACCTCAGGCTCGGACAGCAACTCGGGCTCTGCTAGCGGGACTTCGGCAACCGACTCCTCAGGCTCCTCCACGACGACCTCAGGGGCCAATATTGTTCCCTCATGGGCCTCCCCGGGAGCCTCCGCCACCGACGCCCCTTCCGAAGTCGGCACCGTGGCGACGGGCTCCGGAGCCGTCACCGGCTCGGAACCGAGCACGGCCACCCGCACCTCCGCGGCCTCGACCGCCTCCTCGCCGACCCAGTCCAGCCCGTACTGCCGCGCGCAGAACCGCCCCACCGCGGCCGACTCCACGTCCAACACCCCCGCCACCACGAGCGCGAGGCGTACCGGCCCGGCCGGGAGCGAGCCCAGCACCGTACCGAGGTGGTCCCAGACCGCGTCCGGAACCGGGCGGCCCGGCGTGCCCACGACCAGCACGGGCTGGGCCGGGTCCGGCCGACGCAGCCGGGGGCCCCGCTCCGGGGTCGCGGCCGGGCGCAGCCACAGTCCGGCCGCCACCGCCTCTACCTCCCAGCCGGGGAAGGCCGGGTAGCGCGCCGCCCCGAGCACCGAAGGCGGCGCGGGGAGAGCCGGAAAACGGCCCGCCCCAGGGGCCGCGGGCGGGCCGGGGAGAGCGGGAAGCCGCCCCATTCCGGGCCCCGCGGGCGGGCCGGCGAGAGCCGGGAAGCGCCCCATCCCAGGCCCCACAGCCGGGCCCGGGAAGACCGGGTAACGCCCCGCGCCGGGCACCGGAGGCGGGCCGGGAAAGGCCGGGAAGCGGCCCGGACCGGGCCCCGCACCCGGGCCGGGGAGAGCCGGAAAGCGCTCCGCCCCAGACCCCACACCCGGGCCGGGCCCGACGCGCCAGCCGACGGCGGTGACGGTGCGTTCGCGCGGGCGGGCGGACAACTCGATGAGGTACGGTTCCCAGCCCTCGCCCCCGTCCGGCGCCACGTGGACGTGCCGCACGCCGCACCCGGGCGCCCCCGGCACGCCCGACCTGGCCACCGGCACGCCGATCGCCGCCCGCACCTCCTGCCCGAGCGAGGCGGCCAGCACGGCGGCCGTCTCGATGAGTTCGAGCGGCGCGGCCCACGGCGCGCTCAGCGCGAGGTACTCCCGATGGGGCGCCTGCTCCTTCAACAGGGTCGCCGCACTGGCCAGTTGGGCACCGCTGGGCAGTGACCGGGCGGGCGCGCCGATGATCATCAGCAGCCGGTCGCGCGGTGCGAAGGCCCGGTCCAGCACGGCGGGGCGGACCGGTCCCACCGCCGCGTCGGTGATCCAGTACGCCCCGCCGGCCAGCGGGGTGATGGTCGCGTCGGCGGGCCAGCGGCCGCCGAGCGGCTCCGCTCCCCCGCCGGGCCGGCAGCGCCACCACGTCCCGTCCACGGCCGGCAGGGTGCCGTCCGGCTCGACGCTGACCACCGTGTCCGGTGCGACGACGGTCAACCCGCTGCGCCGGGCGAGCAGTTCGGCAGGCCGTCGGCCGTCGGGGCCGACCGCGGCCAGTCCGGAGGCGGCCAGCACCAGCACGTCGGCGTCGCGCCCGCGCGCGGCCCGGGCGAGTTCGTCCAGCGAGGCGAGCAGGACGGGCGCCGCGTCCTCGGCGGCGGCGAGCAGCAGCAGCGCCCCCGGCTGGGCGCGTACGGGTGCCAGCGCCTCGGCCAGTCCGTCGGCCTCCGCCCCGGGCGGTGCGATCACGTAGTGTGCGCCGAGCGCCCGCAGCGTCGAGGCGCCGACCGCCTCCGGGGCCTCCACAGCGCCCATCACTCCTCCTCCGCCGGGCCCGTCGTGGCGTCCCGGGTGGGGGTGTCCGGTGCGTCGGGCTCCGCCCGCAACACATCCGGGACCGGCCTCTTCAGCACGACCGGGTGCGCCCGCACCTGGTCGCGTCGGGACTGCATCCACTTCCTCCCGGGTTCCTCGCGGACGCGCCCGCCGCTTCGCGGACGCACCGCTGCGCGCCCACTACGGTCCTACGGCCCCCGGCACCGGCCCGGTTCAGCGGCCTCCGGACCGGATTGTCGGACCCCTCTGCCACACTGCCCCCGGACGCACGGATTCGAAGGGGGTCCCTCATGACGGCGCTGTGGATTCCCCCGGTGTACGGGGACACCGGGGCCTCGGTCCGGCTGCTGCGCGACTACTTCACCCGGCGGCGGGCGAAGGGCGACCAGTACTACACGGGCGCCCACTTCGAGCGGCTCGCCGGCGGCGGCGACCGCCCGGAGACGGCGGACGCCTTCACCGCCGACGATCTGCTCGCGATCACCATGCTGAGCGTCTCGGTCGAGCCGCACGGAGCCGTCGAGCTGCTCACCGACCCCGACGGGCACTGGGGCCGGCTGCTGTCCGCGATCCCCCGCGACGCCCGGCTGGAGGACCCGGCCAGTGCCCCGCTGATCGCCCCCGGCGGGCCGGCCGCCGAACTGTGGGACCGGCTGGCGAACCCCCGCGCCGCGTACCCGGGCAAGCCGGACGGGGTCGGCCCCGTCGTCGCGGGCAAGCTGTTGGCCCGCAAGCGGCCGCACCTGATACCCGTCTACGACATCCGGGTGAAGGCGCTCTTCCGGCGGCCGAAGGTCGACACCACCTTCTGGTCCGCGCTGGCCGACGCCCTGCGCGCGGACGGCGGGGCGTTCCGCGCCCGGTTGGCGGAGCTCCGCACGGAGGCCGGGATCGGCGAGGACATCGGCGTGCTGCGGGTGCTGGACGTCATCGCCTGGATGCACCAGGGCAAGGCCGGGCAGGCGACGGGCTGACCCCGCGTCCCGCCACCGGGCGGACCTCCAGCGAGCGGGGCCGGGACCGACGGCGGCGGGCGCGGGGACCAACGGCGGCGGGCGCGGAGACCGCCTCCGCGTCAGCAGTTCGTCAGCGGAGTGTCGGCAGCCGTCAATAGCCCGTCAATCCGGAGCCCGGTGCCCCCGGACGGCCCGAAGCTGGACGGACCACGCCTGCACGACCCGCAGGTCGCTCCGGAGGTGAGCCGCATGTCCGTCCTCGCTGCCTTCCATTCCGACGTCCCCGACGCGCGCCGCCACGGCCACGGCCTGCGCGGCGCCTGCGCGCGGGTGCTGGACCGGCTGGCCGCCAGCCCGCTCGACAGCACCGTGCTCGGTGCCCTGGGCGCGCCCCGGCCGGCCGCCCGTCCGGCCGGTCTGCGCGCCCGGTGGCGCCCCGTGCCCCGGCCGGACGGCACCATCGCCCTCGAATCCACCTGGTACCCGGACCGCTGACCTCACCCTCCCGCGCCCGATAGCCGCCGGGCACGGCCGGACGGCCATTCGGCGCAGCGCTCCCCCGCACGGCACGGCCCCCCTCCCGGGCGCGCGCCTATCGTGGGCGAATGACCGATCGTCGGACCGCCGGGCCTGGTACGGCCCGGGTGGGCCACCTCGTCGCCGCCGCCGCGTTCGCCGTCTGCATGGCGGGCACCACGCTGCCCACCCCGCTCTACGGCCTGTACCAGGAGAAGCTCGGCTTCTCCGAGCTGACGGTGACGGTCGTGTTCGCGGTGTACGCCTTCGGTGTTATCGGCGTCCTGCTGCTGATCGGCAACGTCTCGGACTCCGTCGGGCGCCGGCCCGTGCTGCTCTGCGGGCTGGTCTGCTCGGCCGCCAGCGCCGTGGTCTTCCTGACCGCGGACAGCGTCGCCCTGCTCTGCCTGGGCCGACTGCTGTCCGGGTTCTCGGCGGGCCTGTTCACCGGCACCGGGACGGCGTACGTGCTGGAGCTCGCCCCGCCCGGGCACCAGGCCCGCGCGGGCTTCGTCGCGACCGCCGCCAACATGGGCGGGCTCGGCTGCGGGCCGCTGCTGTCGGGCCTGCTCTCGCAGTACGCCCCGTACCCGCTGGTGCTGCCGTTCGTCGTGCACCTGGGGCTGCTCGCGGTCTCCTTCGCCCTCACCTGGATGCTCCCGGAGACGGTCGCCGGGGCCCGTCCGCTGCGCACGGCCCGACCCGACCGGCCGGCGCTGCCGCCGGAGGTCCGCCGGGTGTTCGTGCCGGCCGGGATCGCCGCGTTCGCCGGCTTCTCCCTGCTGGGCCTGTTCACCTCGGTCAGTCCCGCTTTCCTCGCCACCGGTCTGGGCGTCCACAACCGCGCGGTGGTCGGCCTGGTCGTCTTCACGGCCTTCTTCGCCTCCACCCTCGGCCAGCTCCTGGTGCCCCGGCTGGGCACCGCCCGGGCGGTGCCGCTGGGCTGCCTGGTGCTGATCGCCGGGATGGCCCTGCTGGCCGCCTCGCTCGCCTGGGAGAGCCTGCCGCCGCTGGTGCTCAGCGCCCTGGCGGGCGGCGCCGGGCAGGGCATGGGCCTGCGCGGGGCGGTGGGCGAGGTGGCCGCGGCCGCTCCCCCCGAGCACCGCGGCGGCGCCCTCTCGGCGCTGTTCGTGGTCGCCTACTTCGGCATCTCGATCCCGGTCATCGGGGTGGGCCTGCTGACCGGGCCGCTCGGCCTGACCCACGCGGGCCTGGTCTTCGCCGCCTGCATGGCGGTGCTCGCCGCCGCCTCCGGCCTCTACCTGCTGCGCCAGGCGCGCGCCGCGGGCTGACCCTGCGGGCTGACCTCGCGAGCCGATCCCGCGCGCCGCCGTACGCGCCCCCCGCACGCCGTCCGCGCACGCCCGCCGCCGACCGCCGGTACCCGCTTGCCGCCCCGGCCGGGTACCGATAGACACGAGCCAGACACCCCGCGCACCACCCGGAGGCCTCCGCCATGAGCGTGACGAGTCGGTACCTGGACGCCTGGGAGGGCTTCTGGCGCGACGCGCCCGAGGAACCGGGCGGGGTGATCTGGGACGCGGAGCCGGCCCGCAGCGCCGAACGCCACCTCACGCTGCTCCGCCCGCACCTGGCGGACCCCGCGCTGCCCATCGTCGACCTGGGCTGCGGCAACGGCACCCAGACCCGCTTCCTCGCCGAGCGCTTCCCGCTCGCCCTCGGGGTCGACCTGTCCGCCGCCGCGCTGGACCTCGCCCGGCGCTGCGACCCGGCCGGGCGGGCCGAGTTCACCCGGTTGGACGCCACCGACCCCGAGGCCGTCCGGGCGCTCCACCAGCGCCTCGGCGACGCCAACGTGTACGTGCGCGGGGTGATCCACCAGAGCGAGCCGGCCGACCGCCCACGGGTGGTCGAGGCCATTCGCATCCTGCTCGGGGACCGCGGCCGGGCCTTCGTGTTCGAGCTCGCCGAGGCGGCCAAGGGCGTGCTGGGCGAGCTCGTCCACGCCCCGGACGGTCCGCCGCCGAAGCTGCGCCCGGTGTTCTCGCACGGGCTCGCCCCCGCCGAGGTCGCCGACGCGGTCTTCCCGGAGCTGTTCCGCACGGCCGGCCTCGACGTCCTCGCCACCGGCGAACTGCCGCTGGCCACCACGGAGTCCGCCGCCGACGGCACCCGGATCGAGCTGCCCGCGCACTGGCTGGTCGCCGGGCCGGGCGGTTCCGCGCCGAACTGAGCCCGGGCCCGGACCGCCACCGCGTACACCTACCCCTCCTCGGGTCGGATGCTCAGGTTGCCGCGCAGGACGTTCGCCGGGTCGTACGCCTTCTCCACGGCCGCGAGCCGGGCGTAGTCCGAGACCGAACGGCTCGTCCACCAGCACAAGTTGCTCGACGTCATCACGGTCGACAGCATCATCGGCATGGACTACTTCCGTGACTCCCCGCCACGGGCCGCCGAGAGCACGTGGGGCCTGCGCATCCGGGGACCGGACGTCCTCCAGGTCCGCGACCGCCGCGCCCCGGACGCCTCGGCCCGCTTCGCCCTGGACCACCCCGACCTGGTGGCCACCTTCCGGGCCTGCCTGACCCCCACCGCCCTGGACGACCCCAGCAGTACGGGCCGTGAGGCGGTGTCCGTGCCGGCGTCCGAGGCCTCGTGCTCGTCACCCGGGGCTGGGCGGTGACGCTCCCGCCCCGCATCCGCCACCGGACCGTACCCGACACAGGAGTTTGATACATGGGATCCTCCACGGCCGAGGAGTCGTCCATACCCCCGGAGTCCGGCCCGCCCGCGACCCCGCCCGCGACCCCGGCCAAGGCCAAGGCCCCGGAATCCGTACCGCTGCGCCGACACCGGCCGCTGCTACTGCTGGTCACGGAGCAGATGACCAGCTCGGTGGGGCGTCAGGTCACCGCGCTGGCGCTGCCGCTGCTGGCCATCGCCCACCTGCACGCCGGCCCGCTCGGCGCCTCGGCGCTGATGGCGATGACCTACCTGCCCGGCGTCCTGCTCAGCCCGCTGATCGGCGTGGCCGTCGACCGGGCCCGGCTGCGGCGGATGCTGGTAGCGGTGTCCTGGCTGCAGGTCCCCGCCATCGGCAGCGTGCCGCTCGCCGCCGCGCTGGACGGCCTGACCTGGCCACACCTGTTCGCCGCGGCCGCCGCCTCCGGGGCGCTGAACTCCGCGCAGGGCGTCGCGCTGCAGTCCTGTCTGCCCCGCCTGGTGCCCCCGGACCGCCTGCTGCCGGCCAACTCCTCGCTCACCGGGGCCCGGACCATCGGCCTGATCGGCGGGCCGGCGCTCGGCGGCATCCTGATCGGCCTGATCGACCCGGCCTCGGCGCTGCTGGTCGAGTGCGCCGCCTACCTCGTCGGCGGGGCCCTGTTCCTCGCGCTGCCGGCCGCGCTGAACCGGTCCGCACAGGAGGCGGGCAGCGGCGCGCGCTCCCGCCTCGACGCCCTGCGGGAGGGCCTCGCGGTCATCCGGCGCGAGACCCTGCTGCGCCGCCAGGCGCTGGCCGCGGCCGGGCTCAACCTCGGCGGCGGGGCCGGCGGCGGCCTGTTCGTCCTGTACGCCGACCGGGAGCTGCAGCTGCCCCCGTGGCAGCTCGGCACGGTCTACGCGGCGTACGCCGTCGGCATGGGCACCGGCGTGCTGGTCGCGACCTCGGTGACCCGGGCGCTGGGCATGGCCCGGGCCATCCGGCTCTGCGCCGTGGGCGCGGGCGCCGCCCTCTTCCTCATCCCGGCGGCGTCCCTGGGGCTGTCCTTCGCCGTGCTGGTCCTGTACCAGCTGCTGTTCGGGCTGATGGCCACCATCTGGTCGATCGCCATGACCACCGGGCGCCAACTCGTCACCCCCGCCCACCTGCTGGGCCGCGTCAACGCCTTCCTCCAAGCCGTGCTGACCGCCACCCTGCCCGTCGGCGCCTTCCTCGGCGGGTGGCTCGCCTCCCGGGTCGGCATCGTGCCGGTGCTGGTCGGCGCGGCGGCCGTCGCCCTCGCGGGCGCGAGCAGCCTCTGGTTCCCGCGCGACATGCTCGCGGAGATCGAGCGGGCGGCGGAGCGGAAGACCGTCCCGGAGACGCCCTGAGGCCCGCCCCGAAGAAGCCCTGAGGCCCGCCCCGGAGAGGCCCTGACGCCTGCCCCCGGGGCGCCGGGGCCGTCCGGCTACGCCGTTGCGCCGTCCGTCCGCACCTCGGGGCGGCCGGGCTCGGCCCAGAGGGTGTGGAAGCTGCCCGGGCGGTCGGTGCGGCGGTAGGTGTGGGCGCCGAAGAAGTCGCGCTGCCCCTGGATCAGCGCGGCGGGCAGGTGCGGGCTGCGCAGGGTGTCGTAGGAGGCGAGCGCGGCGGAGAAGGCCGGCACCGGGATGCCGTGCTGGGCCGCGCCGGCCACCACCGTGCGCCAGGCCGCCTGGGCGTCCGAGACCTCGGCCGCGAACTCCTCCTCGGCGAGCAGGCTGACCAGGTCGGGGTTGGCCGCGTGGGCGGCACGGATCCGGTCGAGGAACGCGGCGCGGATGATGCACCCGCCGCGCCAGATCCTCGCCACCGCCCCCAGGTCGATGTCCCAGCCGTACTCGGCCGCGGCGTCGCGGATCATCGTCCAGCCCTGGTCGTAGGCGATGACCTTGGACGCGTAGAGGGCCTGCTCGACGTCCCGGGTGAAGCGCTCGGCCTCGTGCGGGCGCAACTCCTGCCGGCCGCCCCCGGGCAGCGGCCGGTAGGCCGCCCGCAGTTCGGCCCGGGCGGAGGCGACCCGGGCGAAGGTGGCCTGGGCGATGGCGGTGACCGGGGAGCCGAGGTCGAGGGCGGTCTGGACGGTCCAGCGTCCGGTGCCCTTCTGCTCCGCGGCGTCCTGGACGACGTCGACGAAGGGCTCGCCGGTGGCGGCGTCGGTGTGGGCGAGCACCTCGGCGGTGATCTCGATCAGGTAGGAGTCGAGCCGCCCCTCGTTCCAGCGCCGGAAGGTCTCGGCGATCTCGGCGGGGGCGTACCCGCCGACCTCCCGCAGCAGGTGGTAGGCCTCGGCGATGAGCTGCATGTCGGCGTACTCGATGCCGTTGTGCACCATCTTCACGAAGTGGCCGGCCCCGTCGGTGCCGATGTGGGTGCAGCACGGGTCGCCGTCCACGTGGGCGCTGATCCGCTCCAGCATCGGGCCGAGCACGGCGTAGGACTCGGCGGAGCCGCCGGGCATCACCGAGGGGCCGTGCAGCGCGCCCTCCTCCCCGCCGGAGACGCCGGTCCCGACGAAGTGGATGCCGCGCTCGCGCAGCGCCCGCTCCCGGCGGCGGGTGTCGGCGAAGTGGGCGTTGCCACCGTCGATGAGCATGTCGCCCGCCTCCAGCAGCGGGGCGAACTCCTCGATGACCTCGTCGGTGGCCCGGCCGGCCTTCACCATGATCAGCAGCCGGCGGGGGCGCTCCAGCGCGGCCACCAGCTCCTGCGGCGACCACGCCGGGACGAACGCGCCCTCGTGGCCGAACTCCTCGACCAGGGACTTGGTCCGGCCCTCGCTCCGGTTGTGCACCGCGACCGTGTAGCCGTTGCGGGCGAAGTTCCGCGCCAGGTTGCGGCCCATCACCGCGAGCCCCGTCACGCCGATCTGTGCCGATGCCTCCATGGCGGGTACGTCCTTCCTCGGGGAGTCCCCCGGCGGGGCTCGCGGGCCTGCGCCGCGGGTTCCCGGGGCGGCCGTGCCCGCCCGCCGACGCGCGCCGCGGACCCGGCCCGGCGCCACGGGCGGTCGGACTACATGCTCACCGGCCGCACCCGCCCGCCGCGCGGGGGACTCCCCCGTTCAGGTGCCCCGACCCGGCGCCCGAACCTTCCGCGACAAGCTCTACCGCACCGCCTCGACCGCTTCCGGCTCGGCCTGCGGCCGGTGCCCGGGCAGCTGCCCGGTCGGCAGGTCCCGGTGGCGGCGGATCGGGGAGCAGTAGAGGAAGAGGGCCGCCGCCGGTACGCCCGCGGTCAGGATCCACAGGGCCGGGCGCAGGCCGAGCCAGGTGCCGAGCGCGCCCCCGAGCAGGGCGCCCAGCGGCATCGTCCCGTAGTTGAGGAACGCGGAGCTCGCCACGAGCCGGCCGAGCACGGCGCTCGGGACGTAGCTCTGGACGAACCCGGACTTGATGACGTTGCCCGCCACGATGCCGATCGCCACCCCGCTGTAGGCGAGGACGATCATCAGCAGGCCCCACCCGGGGCCGGCCAGCGGGATGAGCAGGGCCAGCGCCGGCAGCACCAGCTCGAACACCAGCAGGGCGCGTCCGCTGCCCAGCCTGGCACTGACCCGACGCACGACGAACGCCCCCAGCACACCGCCGATGCCGCTGACCATCGCGAGGCTGCCGATCTCGCCGGAGGACAGGCCGACCTCACGGACCAGGAAGACGACCATGAGCGACTGGTACCCGGTCAGGGCGAGGTTGGACGCCGCTCCGAAGAGCGCCAGGCTCCGCAGGAAGGGGTCGCCGAAGAGCAGTCCCAGCCCCTCCCGGATCTCCTTGGCCATGGCGCCGCGCGGCCGTTGGACCCGCTCGGGCGCGGACTCCCGGTGCCGGATGGCGACCAGGCAGAGGGTCGCCAGCAGGAAGGTCGTCGTGTTGACCAGCATCCCGTTGGCGGCGCCCGCGAGTTGGATGAGCAGGCCGCCGCAGCCGAGCCCGGCGATCTGCGCCGCGGAGGCGCTGCCCTGGAGCTTGGCGTTGCCCTCGGCCTGGTCCTCCGGTTTCACCAGGTCCGGCAGGTAGGCGGTGTACGCGGTCTGGAAGAACACCGTGGCGGCGCCCGCGAGCAGGGCCACGAGCAGCAGTTGGGTCACCCCCAGCACTCCGGCCCACGCCGCGACCGGAACGCTGGCGAAGAGCGCGAAGCAGATGACGTTGGCCCAGAACATCACCTGCCTGCGCCGCAGCCGGTCCACCCAGACGCCCACCGGAAGGCCGATGACCAGCCACGGCACCCAGGGCGCCGCGCTCAGCAGACTGACCTCGAAGGTGTCGGCGTGCAGGGTCGACACGGCGATCAGCGGAACGGCGAGGACCGTGACCGACTGGCCGAAGCGCCCCGCCGTCTCGCCTAACCAGAGGAGCCGGAAGTCCCGGTGGCGGCGGAGCAAGCCGCCACGTGTGCCGTTGCCCATTGAACGCTCCGATCTGTCGCGGTAGGAAATCCGAACTGCCCGGAGCCGCCCACTGGTTGCGTCCCCTCCGGCACCCCGCGGCCGACGCCGGCGCGGGGAGCAGGACCGCCGCGCGGCCCGTACGCCGGTCGGCGCACGGGCCGCCGGCCCCGCCGGCTAGGACCGGTCGCGCCCGCCGGCCAGCCAGGCGGCGAGAACGGGGCCGATCTGGGCGAGCTGATCGGGCCTCGTCATTTCACCATGCCGCCCGGTCACCCGGTGCACCTCGATCCGACCGGTGACGTGGGCCCGCCAGTCCTCCGGCCGCACCGGGGGGCGCGGCTCCTCCCTGGTCGCTTCGAAGAACAGCACATCGCCCCTGAACGTACGGGACTTGAAGGAGTCCAGCACCGCGATGTTCGCGAGGAAGACCCTGGCCATCGCCTCCAGCGCGGCGTCGCCGAGCAGGGCGAACGGACCGTCCGCGGCCCGCGCGGACTCCGGGTCGTGGCCGAGCGACTCCAGGAGCGCCCGGACGGCCTCCGCACCGGTCAACTCCCGGGCCGGTTCGGCCGATCCGCCGCCGCCCCCGCTCGGGAAGCTGTCCATCAGGGTGAGCGCCTCGACCTCCTCGCCCTCCTCCTGCAACCGGACGGCGAGTTCGTGCGCCACGACCCCGCCGAACGACCACCCCAGCAGCGCGTACGGGCCCTGCGGCTGGACGGAGCGGATCAGCGCCAGGTAGTCGTCGACCATGGCGTCGAGGCCGGCCGGAACGGCCTCGGGGGCCAGCAGGCCGCGGGCCTGGAGACCGTACAGGGCACGGCCGCCGTCGAGGTGGCGGAGCAGGCCCGAGTAGACCCAGCTGACGCCGGCCGCGGGGTGTACGCAGAACAGCGGCCGGGCCGCCGGGCCGCTGCTCCTGCGCAACGGCAGCAGGGTGGCGAACGCGCCGTCCCCGTCCCCCGCGTCGTCCAAGCGGCCGGCGAGCGCGGCGACGGTGGGGGCGTCGAAGACGTCCCGGATGCCGATCTCGGCGCCGAGGGCGGTGCGGATCCGGCCGATCAGCCGGGCCGCGAGCAGCGAGTGCCCGCCCAGGAGGAAGAAGTCGTCGTCGATGCCCACCGACGGCACCCCGAGGACCTCGGCGAAGACCGCGCACAGGATCTCCTCCTGCGCCGAGCGCGCGGCCCGTCCGCCGCCTCCCGCACCGGCGACCGGCGCGGGCAGCGCCCGCTGGTCCAGCTTGCCGTGCGAGGTCATCGGCAGGTCCGCCAGCACCACGACCGCCGACGGCAGCATATGCCGCGGCAGACGGCCCGCGGCGAAGCGCTGAAGCTCCTCCGGGTCGGCCGCCCGGTCGGCGACCGGCACCACGTAGCCCACCAGGCGCTTCTCCCCCGGCTGGTCCTCGCGCACCACCACGGCGGCCTGCGCCACCGCCTCGTGCGCCATCAGCACCGCGGCGACCTCGCCCGGCTCGATCCGGAAGCCCCGGATCTTCACCTGGTCGTCCGCGCGGCCCACGTACTCCAGGGCACCGTCGGCGCGCCACCGCACGAGGTCGCCGGTGCGGTACATCCGCTCGCCCGCCGCACCGAACGGATCCGCCACGAAGCGCTCGGCCGTCAGACCCGGCCGGCCCAGGTAGCCGCGGGCGAGGCTCTCCCCGGCGATGTACAGCTCGCCGGGAACGCCCGGCGGGACCACCCGCAGTCGGCCGTCCAGGACGTAGAGCCGGGTGTTGCGGATCGGCCGGCCGATGACCGGCCGCTCGTACTCGCCGATCACGGCGTTCGTGCTGTACACGGTGCACTCGGTGGGACCGTACTGGTTGTTGGCGGTGACCCCGGCCCGCCGCAGAACATCCCACAGCGCCTCGTCGACGGCCTCACCGCCGACGTCCACGATCCGCGGGCGGGAGGCGCGCTGCTCGGAGAGCATCCCCAGCTCGACCAGCTGCCGGCAGTAGGTCGGGGTCGTCTCCAGGTAGTCGATCCGCTCGCCGTCGATGTAGTCGACCAGGAGCTCCGGCGTCCGGCGCGTCTCGTCGTCCACCAGGTGCAGCTCGTGGCCGTCCAGCAGCCAGAAGAGCAGCAGCCAGCTGGCGTCGAAGGTCGTCGCCCCGATCATGGCGGCCCGCAGGGGACGGCCGGCCGAGGCGATGTCGGCCCGGTAGACGTCCTCCCGGTGGCTGTGGACGAGGTTGGCGAGGGAGCGGTGCTCGACGAGCACGCCCTTCGGCGTCCCCGTCGACCCGGAGGTGAAGATGGCGTACGCCGCGTGCTCGGGACGCAGGGGCGCGAGCCGGTCGGCGTCCGACACGTCGGCGTCGGACCGGTGGGCCAGCTCGGCGCCCAGCGACGGCTCCGCCAGGTCCAGCAGGTGCGGCACCCGCCCGGCCAGACCGGCGAAACGCTCGGCGGTGTCCCGACCGGTGATCACCAGGCCGGGGCGGCAGTTGTCGAGCATGTACCCGACCCGCTCGACCGGGTACTCCGGGTCGACCGGGACGTAGCAGGCCCCGGCCTTCAGGATCGCCAGCAGCGAGACGACCAGGTCCGTACCCCGCGGGAGCAGGACGGCCACGGACTGCTCCGGCCCCACCCCGCGGTCGATCAGCAGCCGCGCCAGGCGGTTCGCTTGCGCATTGAGCTCACGGAACGTCAGAACCTCGCCCTGGAAGACGAGCGCGGTCGCGTCCGGCGTCCGCCGGACGTGCCCCTCGAAGACCTCCGGGACCAGCCCGGTGTCCGCTGGGACGCGCGTGGTGTCGTTCCACTCGACGAGGATCTGCCGGCGCTCGGCCGGGCTCAGGATGTCGACCGCCTCGATCGACTGGTCCGGGTCCGCGACCAGGGCGGTCAGCAGCCGGAGCAGGCGGTCCGCCAGCAGGGCCATGGTGTCGCGGTCGAAGAGCTCGGTGGCGTAGTGGAGAACGGCGAGGATGCCGGAGGGAGCGCCGGCGGCGTCGCGGCTCTCGACGCAGGTGAGGTTGAGGTCGAACTTGACGGGCGGCATCCCGAAGGACTCCGGCTGGGCGGTGAGGCCCGGGAGTTGAAGGGTGCCCTCGTCGTTGTTCTGCAGGACCAGCATCACCTGGAACAGCGGATGCACGGAGCTGGAGCGAACGGGGTTCAGCTCCTCGACGAGCCGCTCGAACGGCAGGTCCTGGTGGGTGAACGCCGCCAGGTCGGTGTCCCGGACCCGGCCCAGCAGGTCGCCGAAGCTGGGGGCATCCGAGAGGTCCGTCCGCAGGACCAGGGTGTTGACGAAGAACCCGACCAGGTCGTCCAGCGCCTGGTCCGAGCGTCCGGCGACGACGGTGCCGATGGGGATGTCCGTGCCGGCGCCCAGGCGGGACAGCAGAGCCGCCAGGGCCGCGTGCAGGACCATGAAGAGCGTCACGCCGTGCCGACGCGCCACCGCGTCCAGTTCGGCGTGCAGCTCGGGGCCGACGTGGAACTGCAGCAGGTCGCCCTCGTGCGAGGCGGTGGCGGGGCGGGGCCGGTCGAAGGGCAGAGCCACTTCCTGCGGCGAACCCCTCAGTGCTTCGGACCAGTAGGCGAGTTGCTGGTCCATGGTGTCGCCGAGCTCGTTGTGCTGCCAGAGGGTGTAGTCCGCGTACTGGACGGCCAGCGGCTCCCAGTCGGGGACGAGGCCGGCCAGGCGGGCCCGGTAGGCCGAGGCGATGCCCGACCAGAGCGGACCGGAGGACCACCCGTCGCTCGCGATGTGGTGCAGGGTCAGGACCAGGACGGACTCGGTCGCGCCGAGGGTGAACAGGGCCACCCGCAGAGGGAGTTCGGCGGAGAGGTCGAAGGCGGTGAAGGCCTCGGCCTCGATCCGCCCCGCGGCCTCGTCCGCCGTGCACGGCTCGACCCTGAAGGGCACCTGGACGTCCTGGGCGGGCAGGACCAGCTGGCGGGGCTGGCCGTCGATCGCGGGGTAGATCGTCCGCAGGGCCTCGTGGCGGCCGACCACGTCGCCGATCGCCCCGCGCAGGGCCTCGACGTCCACCGATCCGTGCAGGCGGAAAGCGAACGGGCTGTTGTAGGTGGCAGAGGCGCCTTCGAGCTGGTCGAGGAACCACAGCCGCTGCTGGGCGAACGACAGCGGCAGCACCTCCGGACGCTCCCCCGCCACCAACGCCGGACGGGCCGGACGGCCCTCCTTCAGCTTCTCCATCACCCCGACGACGGTCGGGTTCCGGAAGAGGTCGCGGATGCCGAGCTCTGCGTTCAACGTGGTGCGGATGCGGCTGATCAGGCGCGTCGCCAGGAGCGAATGGCCGCCCAGAGCGAAGAAGTTGTCGTCGATACCCACCGACGGAACCCCGAGGACCTCGGCGAAAAACGCGCACAGGATCTCCTCCTGCGCCGTCCTCGGACCACGATGCCCCTGCACCTCCACAGCCTCGACCGCGCCGGCCCGGGCCCGCTCCGCCCGGCTGAGGAAGTACCGCTCCTGCTCGGGAGAGTCGAACACCTCCCAGCTGGACACCGGAACCTCCGGATCCCCGACGGCCACCCCGAGCAGCCGGATCAGGCGGTCCGCCAGCAGGGTCATGGTGTCGCGGTCGAAGAGGTCGGTGGCGTAGTGGAGAACAGCGAGGATGCCGGAGGGCGCGTTGGCGGCGTCGCGGTTCTCGACGCAGGTGAGGTTGAGGTCGAACTTGGCGGGTGGCGTCCCGAAGGACTCGGGCTGGGCGGTGAGGCCCGGGAGTTGGAGGGTGCC
>NZ_JBHUAL010000050.1:0-23557 GCF_042789775.1 Kitasatospora sp. NPDC056800
CTACAAATTGGATATGCGCCCCCGCCATCTACCCAACCCCCCCCCCGCCACCCCCCCACCCCACCCCCCCCCCCCACAAATGGGGGATGTCCACCCCGTCGACTGCCCACTCCACCTCGCACGTGCACTTCCCCATCAACTGCCCTACCCGGATTGGGAAGTCGGCCCCGCCGACTTCCCAATCCACCTCGCACGGGCGCTCCCCATCAGCCGCCCCGCGCGCACGCGACCTTGGCCCTACCGACTTCCCACTCACCCGCCCACGCATCCCCACCCAACGGAGCAGGGGCGAGGGCGCAGAGCAGCGAAGCACAGGAAGTCGGCCCCATCGACTTCTCACTCCGATCCGCTCGCCGCAGCCATCAACAGACCAGCACAGCATGGGAAGTTGAGCCATCCGACTTCCCATTCACCCGCCCTCACCCGACGAAGCCGGAAGGGAGCGGAGTGGCGCAGCGCGAGAAGTCGGACCTGCCGACTTCCCACTCCAACCCCCGCACCCACCCGCCCCGCCGCGCAGGCCGGGGCGGCCTGCGAAGAGGGATTGCCGCCCCAGCCTGCCGACGGGCGAGCGAGGCTGATCGACGTATGGCCGGCGAGCGTCGATGCGGCACGAGAAGTCGGCCCTGTCGACTTCTCAATCACCCACCCACTCACCCCCTGCCAGCGGAGCAGGGACGAGGGGTCCGGAGCAACGAAGCACAGGAGGCCCGCCCCGCCGACTCCCACTTCGTCCCATTCACCGCAGCCGCCGCCCCACCAACTTCCCAGCGCAGCGTGGGAAGTCGAGCCCGCCGAATTCCCACTCCCCCGGGCCCAACGAAAGCGGGGTGAGATCGAAGTGGCACGACACAGGAAGTCGGACCCGCCGACTTCCTGCTCCACCCCCGCGCCCACCCACCAAGCCGCGCAGGCCAGGGCCCAAAAAGAGGGACTGCCACCCAATCTGCGGGCGGACGTGCAAGGCTGACCGAGCTGTAGCCGACGAACATCGATGCGGCACGAGAAGTCGACCCCTCCGACTTCTCACTCCATTCCAACCCCCACCCCCACCCGGCAGAGCGATGTGGGGGGTGACGGGAGTGCCGCACACAGGAAGTCGAGCCCACCGACTTCTCAATCACCCCGCCCACATCCCCACCCAGCGGAGCAGGGGCGAGGGGTCCGGAGCAACGAAGCACAGGAAGTCGGGCCCGCCGACTTCTCGCTCCAACCCCCGTGCCCGCCCGCCGAAGCGGTGCAGGTCGGGCCCGAACACCCGGGATAAGGAAGTGCCAGCCGACCTGCGGGTGGACGAGGGGCGGCTGGACCGGCGCAGCGTAGGAACTCGAACCTGGCGACTTCCTACAGCGGGTGGCCGGGCGCGGGAAGTCGGGCCCGCTGACTTTCCGCTCCGGCCCGCGCGCCCACCCGGCAAGCTCTTCGGGCTGGGGCCCGGGGAACTGCGGGTGGGCGAGGGGTGGGTCAGGTGTTCTGCCGGCCCGGGATCTCGGTGGTGTCGGGGTCGATGGGGGTGGCGTCGCTCAGGTCTTCCACTCTCAGTGGCTGTTGGCCGTCGAAGACGACCGCGAGGCCGTAGGGGTCGCAGATGGGCAGGCGGCCTTCGGCGAAGTGGAGGTGCCACTCGTCGAGGTAGAAGTTGAGCTGGGGGGAGTCCAGTGGGAAGTCCGCGGCCGGCAGGCGGAGGTAGGGCTGTGACTCCGCTTCGGTGAGGCCGAAGAGCGCCGGGTCGGCCGCCACTGCCTCGCGCACGAAGTGGAGCGCCGTCTCGAGGTAGTGGTCGATCCTGCCGAGGACCTCGGCGACCAGGGGGAGGTCGGCCCGGTCGAGGTCGTCGGTGTCTTCGAGCAGGATGGTGGCCTCGACGGGGGCGCCGTACAGCGTGCTCCTCGGTGCCTGGTCGATGCTCCAGACTCTCAGGCCGTCAGGACCCCGGGAGGGGAGCAGCCGTCCGATGCCGTTGCGGAAGACGTTCGGGGGCACGGTGACTCCGTCTCGCGGGACTCGGGACTCTGGGCGCGGCCGCAGGGGCTGCGGCCGTTCCCTCGGATGGTACGGCCGCAGGAAATCTTTCGGCTCAGTCAGGGCACAGTGATGGCATTTCAGGGGGTCTGGACCGCAAATTTTCCTGCGGGGGCGGGGTGCGTGTCGGATTTGAGTTGGAGTGCACTCCAAGTTCTACGGTTTCTGCCGTGGTCGCCGCCGCACGTGGTCGGCGGCGCGGGAACGGGAGAGGAGCGGCGCCGATGAGCAGGTCCGCGCACGAGGCCGAGGTCCGCCGGGAGCGTTTCGCGCACGGGTTGGAGGTGCTGGAGCGGATCGACGGCGAGGTCGGGCGGCGGGTGGTGGACGCGCTGGGCGACGTCAGTCCGGAGCTCGGGCACCAGGTGGTCGCCTGGGGGTTCGGGGAGATCTACAGCCGACCGGGGCTGCCGCCGCGCGATCGGCAGTTGGTCACCCTGGGCATGCTCACCGCGCTCGGCGGGTGCGAGCCGCAGCTGGAGGTCCATGTCAACGCCTCGCTGAACGTCGGGCTCACGCCGCAGGAGATCGTCGAGGCGCTGCTGCACTCCGCCGGCTACTGCGGCTTCCCGAAGGCCCTGAACGCCACCTTCGTCGCCAAGAAGGTGTTCGGCGAGCGCGGCCTGCTGCCGGTCGCGGCGGACCGGCAGGACGACCAGCAGGACGACCAGCAGGACGACCAGCGGGAGGACCGGCCGACGGACCGGCAGGCGGACCGGCAGGCGGGCCGGCCGGCCGACTGACCGGCAGCCGGCCGACGGACCGACCGGCCCGGTGGTGCGGACTTCGGCGCGGCAGAAGGTGCCGCAGCTGGCCCGCCCTGCTGGAACAGGGCAAGCCGGATCCCCTGGGTGGTGTCGAGTGGCAACGGCCGGGGAGACCGCGTGCATGGGGCGCGACAGGCCAATGCCGCGCCGGGCCCTGGCGCCTCCGGCTCCTGGCCGGGGGCGGGGCTGGTGCGGGGCGCTCACCCCGCCGATATCCACTGAGGATGGCGTTTCGATTTCCTCGCGGCAAGCCCGAAAGCGCGTGGGAGGTCGGACGCGGCGGGCAGCGGGACCCGGGGGTGCGGACGGCCGGACGGCCGTGAGCTGCGAATTCCTTCTGACGGTTTTTCAATTTCGGCTGGGACAAGGCGAGAAACGGCGGCGTAAACCGTTGGACCGCCCCCGTGGCACACGGCGACCCTGTGCGTGGGTGTCCAGCCCGCCCGGCTCTGGAAGGCCGGACGGGCGCGTGAGGACCCCGGTCGAGTGGCAGCAACCGCAACCCAGCGAAGCGGAGACCGCATGGAACAGCAGTACACCCCGGCCGCGAACGCGGCGTGCGTCGAGGTCCGGACGGCCCCCGGCGTCCCGGTGCCGGTCCCGGCCACCGTGCTCGTGGTCGTCGTCCTCCTCCTCACCACCGCCCTGACCACCCTCGGCACCCCCGCCCGCACCGCCGTCGCCACCCTGGCCGGCGCCGGACTGCTCGGCATAGAGCTGGTCCGCCGCCTGGCCGAGGCGCTCACCGTCCACCGGGCCCGCTAGGAGGCGGCCGGTGGGGCGCCTGAACAGCGCCCTGGCTGAGCAGGACAAGGAGGTCCGGACGCTCGCGCGGTGGCTGCGCGGACTGCGCGAGCGCTCCGGCCTCACCTACAGCCAGATGGCGTGCAAGACCGTCGGATTCACCCGGCCCGTCTCCCTCGCCACCCTCTCCCGCGCGGACGAGGGCCGTACGGTGCCGACCTGGCCGGTCACCGAGGCCTACGTCCGGGCCTGCGGCGGCTCGGTGCGCACCGCCGAGCGGCTGTGGCTGCGCGCCGACGCCCGCCGGCCCGGCCGGAGGGGGAAGGTCGAGGGCTGCGGACCGGCCGCGCACCGGGCCCTGCGGTACGTCACGGAGCGTTCCGAACTGCTCGTCGCCATGCGGCGGTTGCGGCTGCGCGCCGGGAGCCCGTCCCTGCGCGAGCTGGAGACCCGCGCGGTGCGGGGCGCGGTGAGCCACCTGCCGCGCAGCACCCTGCACGGGGTGCTGGCGGGCGAGCGGGACTGCACCGAGCGGGTCCTCGTCGAGTTCGTCCGGGCCTGCGGGGTGGGCCCGGCGGAGGAGGACGAGTGGGTCGCGGCCCTGCGCCGCACCACCGGGGCGCCGCCCCCGCCGTCCTCCCAGCCCGACGTCCGCCGCCAACTCGCCGAGGCCCACGCGGAGATCCGGCACCTGCGCCGCACCCTCGGCAGCCGCCCGACGCAGGAAGTCGGCCCGTCCGACTTCCCGCGCCGTACCGACCGGTTGGCGGGACGGTCCGTCCCCTGACCGGGAGGCCCCGCCCGGCCTGCGGGAGCGGGAAGCCGGCCCGGCCGACGTTTCATGCCGTGGCCGGTGGCTCCTCCTCGGGCAGCAGGTACCGGCCGAGGTGCGCCGTGAGGAACGCGGCGATCGTCTCCGCGTCGGTGGACTCCGCGGGCAGGTCACCCGGGCGGGGCTGGTGGATCCTGATGAGTTCGTCCCTCAACCGGGCGTCGAGAAGCGGCGCTTGGTAGCTGTCGATGGTCCCGCGGTAGAACAACCAGTCGAAGATCCTGACGGCGGGGCAGCGGCCGGACTGCGGCTCGTCCGACAGGTGGCTGTCCCCCCAGGCGCCGACGTAGACGTAGTCCGCGCGCCTCAGGGCTCCGTCGAGGTACGGGGTGGGGTGGTCCTTCAGGTTCCAGTAGCTGCGGGCTTCGGCTTCGGGTACGGGTTCCGGGAACGCGGCAAGCCAGAGACGGAATTCGAACACCGGAACAGCCTGGCAGACCCGCACCGGATCCACCGCCACTTCCGCTCCCCCGCTCCCCCGCGCCCGCCGAGGGCGCCCGCGCCGGCACGGGCGGAACGGGGATCCGGCGGGCGGGGGCGCGGGCGGGGGTCAGTCTCCCGGGCGGCGGCGCAGCCACCGGTAGAGCAGGGCGGCCGTGGCGGCGCCGGTGGCCAGGACGGCGGCGTCGAGCCAGGTAGGCACGGTCGGGTCCTGCCCGTGGTGCTGGTAGACGCCGGACATCAGGGCCCGGGCGACCAGGGCCGCCACCGCCCCGGCGCCGGTGGCGATGAGGGCCTCGATCTGGCCGGTGCGGCGGGAGGGCACCGGCTCAGAACCCGGTGAGGGTCGTCTTGCCGATCGCCGTACCGGACTCCTGGAGGCGGTGGGCCGCCCGGAGGTTGGCGGCGTTGACGGGGCCGAGGTCGCGGGTGGCGGTGGTGGTGAGGACGCCCGCGTCCACCAGGCGGGCGACCCGGTCGAGGATGCGGTGCTGCACCGCCCGGTCGGCGGTGGCGTGCAGGGAGCGGGTGAACATGAACTCCCAGTGGAAGGAGATGCTCTTGCCCTTGAGGACGCCGATGTCCAGGGAGTCGAAGTCGTCGACGGCGACGATGCCGCCGAAGGGTTTCAGGGCCTCGGCGTAGGCGGTGAGGTTGCGGTCGGTGGCGACGGTGCTGAAGACGTGGTCGAGGCCGCCGGGGGCGACCTCGGCCAGCTGCGGGCCGAGCGGGCGGCTGTGGTCGATCACGTGGTCGGCGCCCATGCGGCGGGCGAAGTCGGCCGATTCCGGGCGGGAGGCGGTGCCGATCACGGTCAGGCCGGTGAGGGCGCGGGCGAGCTGGGTGACGAGGGAGCCGACGCCGCCCGCGGCGGCGGTCACCAGCAGGGTGCCGCCCTGTTCCGGTCCGCCGGTGCCCAGGCCGAGGCGTTCGAAGAGGCCCTCCCAGGCGGTGAGCGCGGTCAGCGGGAGCGCGGCGGCCCCGGCGAAGGAGAGGGTGGCGGGCTTGCGTCCGACCAGGCGCTCGTCCACCGCGTGGTAGCGGGAGTCGGCGCCGGGCCGGTCCAGGGCTCCGGCGTAGTACACCTCGTCGCCGACCCGGAACAGCTCCGTCTGCGGGCCGACCGCGACCACGGTGCCGGCCGCGTCCCAGCCCAGCACCCGCGGCTCGCCGCCCGGGTCGGCGCTCTGGCGGACCTTGTGGTCCACCGGGTTGACGCCCACCGCCTCGACCCGCACCAGCAGGTCGTGCGGGCCCGGCCGGGGCACGGGCAGTTCGACGTCGAGCAGGCTCCGCGGGTCGTCGACCGGCAGGCTCCGGCGGTAGGCGACGGCGGGCATCGTCGCCGGGATCCCGGCGGTCTCGGGCGTCGGGGGCGTCGGGGGCGTCGCGGGCATGGCGGTCATCAGGGCTCTCCTCCTCGGGGCGCCCGGGGTGTCCGGGCACGTCGGAGACGGTATGCGGAAGGTAGTGGTTACCCGCAAGGACCATTGGTACCCGTTGGGCACCGAAGCAGTACCCAACGGGTACCAATGGGTACCATCGGCGCGTGACGACGACCCGTACGGCGAAGACCCACGCCCCCGACTGCACCGACCCCAAGTCCGTCTACGCCGCGGCCTGCCCCTGCCGCGACATGCTCGACCTGCTGGCCAACAAGTGGAGCGCCCTCGCCCTGGGCGCCCTGGAGGACGGCCCGCAGCGCTTCGGCGCGCTGCGTACCCGCCTGCAGGGCGTCAGCCCGAAGGTCCTCACCCAGACCCTGCGCAGGCTGGAGGAGCACGGCCTGGTCCACCGCGAGATCCACGCCGAGGTCCCCCCGCGGGTCGAGTACAGCCTCACCCCGCTGGGCCTGGACGCCTGCGCCCCGCTGGCACACCTGCGCACCTGGGTGGAACGCAACATCGACCGCTTCCCCGTGACCGGCTGAGGACGATCGGCGGCGGACGCCTGCGGTCGTGCTCGGCGACCGGTCGTACTCGGCGACGGCAGGCGGTACGGCCGTCCCGGTCGGGTTCGAGCGCGGCTTCAAGCGTTCGAGGTCGGCTCCGAGGACGCCTCCGCTCAGGGCCCGGACGGGGCGTCGGCGGCCTTCGCCCTGCACCGCGGGCAGCTTCCGCGCCGCTTCCTCGCGACGAACGGATGCCGGTAGACCGTCACCCGGCGCCGGGGGATGCCGCAGAGCGTCGCCAGGCCGGCCAGGGCGTGCTCCAGGGCCGGGTCGCCGGTCTCCCGGCTTGCGGCGAAGCCCGTCGGAGCGAGCCCGAACGTGAACCGGAGGGACCGGAGGAAACGGAGGGAACGGAGGCGGCGACCGAGCTGCGGCATGACCGCCACCTTCCCACACGGCTCTTCCACCGTGACGTCAACGAGAACCGGGCAGACCGGGCAGGCCCGGCAGGTCGAGGGTGACGCGAAGGCCGCCGGCGGGTTCGGGGGCGAGGTGGAGGGCCCCGTGGTGGGCGTCGGTGACGGCGGCGACGATGGCCAGGCCCAGGCCGTGGCCGCGGCGGGCCGGGTCGGTCTCGGCGGTGCGTCCGCGCCCGCGCAGGAACGGTTCGGTGAAGGTGGCCACGGCCTCCGCCGTCAGCTGGGGGCCGGTGTTGGCGACGGTCAGGCGCACCCGCCCGGGCCGTTCGGGGTCGGCCCCGGTGGCGACGGTGACCCGCCCGCCGGTCGGCAGGTTGTGCCGCAGCGCGTTGTGCAGCAGGTTGACGGCCGCCTGGCGCAGCAGGACGGGGTTGCCGGTGGTCGGGGCGGGGCGCAGGTCGGCGGTGAGGGTGACGCCGAGGGTCCGGGCCTCGTCGCGGACGGCGGCCAGTGCCTCGCCGGTGGCGGTGGCGAGGTCGGTGGGGGCGAGGTCGGGCGGGGCGTGGCCGAGGTCGGCGAGCTGGAGCAGGGCCTCGCTGATCTCGATGCCGCGCTGGTTGGTGTCCTGGAGGCGGCTGACGAGCCGGCCCCAGTCCTGGCCGGCCGGGTCGGCGGCGGCGACCTGGAGCATGGTGCGGGTGATCGCCAGCGGGGTGCGCAGTTCGTGGGAGGCGTTGGCGGCGAAGCGCTGCTGGGCCTCGAAGGAGTGCTGGAGGCGGGCGAGCATCTCGTCGAAGGCGTCGGAGAGGTCGGTGAACTCGTCGCGCGGCCCGGTGAGGGCGATGCGGTGTTCCAGTGCCCCGCCCGCGGCGCGGTGGGCGGCGCGGGTGATGTCCTGCAGCGGGCGCAGCACCCGGCCAGCGATCAGCCAGCCGCCGACCAGGCCGACGGCGGTCAGCAGGGCCAGGGCGTAGCCGCTGGCGGTGAGCAGGGAGCGCAGGATCTCCTGGCGGGAGGGGGCGTCGGAGCGGTAGCGCGGGTTGGAGGAGGTGAGGGGGTAGTTGGGCACGTAGCGCATGCCGACGTAGACGACGGCGAGGCAGAGGACGCCGGCGGTGACGGCGAAGAGGGTGTAGCTGAGGGTCAGGCGCATCCGGGCGGTCAGCCGGCGGGGGCGGGTTCCGGTGCGGCGTCCGCCCGTACGGCGCCCGGAGGCGGAAGAGGCGGGACCGGGGTCGGGGTTCACTGCGGGGTGCCTTCCTGGCGCGGGTCGGTGAGGCGGTAGCCCACGCCCGGCACGGTCTGGATCACCCACGGGTCGCCGAGGCGTTTGCGCAGGCCGGAGATGGTGATGCGGACCGCGTTGGTGAAGGGGTCGGCGTTCTCGTCCCAGGCGCGTTCCAGCAGGTCCTCGGCGCTGATGACGCCGCCGTGCGCCGCCATCAGGACCTCCAGGACGGCGAACTGCTTGCGGGACAGGCCCACGTAGCGGCCGTCGCGGTAGACCTCGCGGCGGAAGGGGTCCAGGCGCAGCCCGGCGTACTCCAGGACGGGCGGCGCGGCCTGGGCCGGGCGGCGGGCCAGCGAGCGCAGCCGGACGACGAGTTCGGCGAGGTCGAAGGGCTTGGTGAGGTAGTCGTCGGCGCCGAGTTCGAAGCCGGCGACCTTCTCGTTCAGGCGGGCGGCGGCGGTGAGCATCAGCACCCGGCAGCCCAGGCCCTGCTCGACGATGCTGCGGCAGACGTCGTCGCCGTGGGTGCCGGGGATGTCGCGGTCGAGGACGACGACGTCGTAGCTGTGGACGGCCAGGCGCTCCAGCGCCGCGTCGCCGTCGGTGACGATGTCGCAGGCCATCGCCTCCAGCCGCAGTCCGGCCTGGACCGCCTCCGCGAGGTAGATCTCGTCCTCCACCACCAGGACCCGCACGTGCCGTTCTCCCTCGCTCCGCTGTTCGTACCCATTGGACCCGATGGGGCCTATCGAAAACGTATCGGCCTGCGCAGACGTCCTCGCAACACCGACTTTCCTCCAATGGTCCGGCAACGGACGAGCACCACCGGGAGGCAGGAAATGGACACGACGGACACCCCGACGGGGACGGGGACCAGCACGGCCACGGGCACGGAGACGAGGACGGGGACGGCCGCGCGGAGCGGACGGCAGCGGCGGCTGGCCGCGGGCGCCGCCGCGACGGCGGTGCTGGCCCTGGCCGGGGCGTGCGCCGCCGACCCGCCGGGCACCGAGGCCGTCCTGCGCACCCTGGCGGCCACCGTCACCGCCCAGCCCGCCACCACCCCGCCCGTCACGACGGAGGCGGAGGCGGACGGGGAGATACCCGACGGCCGGACGCTGACCCCCTCCGACACCGGCTCCCCCGCCGTGGGCAACCTGGACGGTCCGCTGCGCGAGGCCCTGCAGCAGGCGGCCGTCGACGCGCGGGCCAAGGGCATCGAGATGACCGTCACCTCCGGCTGGCGCAGCAAGGCCTACCAGCAGCGGCTGCTGGACCGGGGGGTGGTCAAGTACGGGAGCCTGGAGCAGGCCCGGAAGTTCGTCAACACGCCGGAGAAGTCCGCGCACGTCAGCGGCAAGGCGGTGGACGTCGGCCCGACCAGCGCCGACTACTGGCTGATCCAGAACGGCGCCCGGTACGGGCTGTGCCAGGTGTACGCCAACGAGATCTGGCACTTCGAACTGCTCACGACGCCGGGCGGGACCTGCCCGGCGCCGCTGCCGGACGCCGCAGGGTGAGGGGGCGCGCCGTGACCGCTCCCGCCGGTTCCGACACGCCCGCCGAGGCGCCCGACGGGGCCGCCCGGCCGTCCCGGCGACGGGCCGCACCCGGGTGGTGGGCCGTACGCCGGTGGCTGGCCACACCCCGATGGCCGATCACACGAGGGCGACGGGCCGCACGGGGGCGACAAGCCGAACCCCGCCGACGGGCCGTGCCCCGCTGGCGCGCCGTCCCCCGGTGGCGGCGCGGGCGCGTGCCCGCCGCGCTCGGGCTGCTCACCGCGCTCGCCCTGGGCGGCCACCGGCTGGTGCCGGAACTGGGCGTGGGCCTGGGCAGCCTGTGGGAGAGCGCCCTGCCCTGGAGCGCCCTGGTGGCGGTGGCGGCGCTGCTGTGCGCGGCGCTGCGCCGGGCACCGGCGGCGGCCTGCGCGGGCGGGGTGCTGGCGGTGGTGTGGGCGGTGGCGTTCGGGCCGCTGCTGCTGGGCGGCGGGGCTCCGGCGCACGGGGCGTCGACGGGCGGGACCGGCGGGCCGGGGCTGACGGTGGTCACCCACAACGTGAACGCCGCCAACCCGGACCCGGCCGGCACCGCCCGCGCCCTGCTCGCCGCCGACCCTGACCTGGTCGCGCTGGAGGAGGTCACCGACGCCGCCCTGCCCGCCTACCAGGGCGTGCTGGACAAGGCGCTGCCCCACCACGCCCGCACCGGCACCGTCGCGCTGTGGAGCCGCTACCCGGTGACGGAGTCCCGGCGGCTGGTCATCGACCCCGGCTGGAACCGCTCCCTGCGGGCCGAAGTCAACGCCCCCGGCGGGCCGTTGGCCGTCTACGTCGCCCACCTCGCCTCGGTGCGGATGACCGCCACCGGCTTCGCCACCGCCCACCGCGACCGCGACATCGCCGCCCTCGGCCAGGCCCTGGACGCCGAACCGCTGCGCCGGGTCCTGCTGCTGGGCGACCTCAACACCGCCGCCGACGACCGCGCCCTCGCCCCGCTCACCAGCCGCCTCACCCCCGCGCGCAGCGGCTTCGGCTTCAGCTGGCCGTCCGCCCTCCCCCTGGCCCGGATCGACCACATCCTCACCCGCGATCTCCCCGCCACCGCCACCTGGACCCTGCCCGCCACCCCCAGCGACCACCGCCCGGTGGCGGCACGGCTGCGGGGGTGACGGCGGGGGCCCGGCGGCAGGCCCGCGCCCGGTCAGGCGACCAGCCGAAGCCAGGCCGCCGCGAGGGCGGCGTGGCCGGCCGGCGTCGGGTGGACGCCGTCCTCAGCCCAGTGCTCGGCCCCGCTCGTCGCGGCGAGTTCGGCGAACCTGCCGTCGGCGGCGAGCAGGTGGGCCCCGTAGCGGCGGGCGAGCCTGCGGACGGCCCGGATCTTCGGGTCCAGGTCGGCGCGCCACTGCTCGCGTTCCTTCTCGCCGATGAGCGCGGCGCCGGCCTCGACGGTGCCGCGGATCGGCAGGAGGAACGGCTCGATGAGGACGAGTTCCGTGCCCGCTTCGGCGAGGGGCGCGAGGAGGCGGTCGTAGCCCGCCTCGAAGCGTTCGGCGGGGATCGGGTACCCCCGCGGGTCGAGGATGCGCCGGCCCGCGTCGTTGACCCCGACGAGGATCGAGACGACGTCCGGGCGCGCGTCGAGGACGTCCGTCCGCCAGCGGGCTTCCAGGTCCGTCACCTTGTCGCCCGCGTTCGCGGTGTTCAGCCAGGTCACCGGCCGGTCGGGGTGGCGGTGGGCCCACTCGCCCGCGACGCGCAGCGGGTAGCCGCACCCGAGGCCGTCCCCGCTCTCCCGGCGGCGGCAGTCGGTGGTCGAGTCGCCGGTGAACAGCACGGTGATTCCCGGCCGGAGGGTGATCATCTCGAAGGTGCCGGGCCGCACTGTCACCGCGCTGACGTCAACCGTCATCCCAACTGCGGGAAGACCGACATGACGACATGTCAGCTGACGGGGACGGCGTCCTTCGGCAGGGTGTGCCAGTTGGTGACGACCGGCTTGTCGACCGGGGTGGTGCCGACGGGGATGCTCACCGGGTTCGGGTCGGGGGTGCCGATGATGACGTCGGTGTACTGGACCGCCTGGTTGCCCTTGGTGGTCTTGGTCATGATGCCCGCGTACGCGGTCTTGGCGCCGCTCAGGGTGATCTGCTCTCCCGCCCCGCGCTCGAAGGCGGCGGCCTCGATGCCGCCCGAACCGAACGCGATGACGGGGTGGCCCGCGGGGAGCGTGCAGGTGATGCCCGACTTGGCCTTGGCGCTGATCAGGATGTAGCCGCCGGCCTGGGTTTCGGCCTTCGCGACGAAGTCCAGGTCGTTGGCGCCGCAGACCTGGCCGTACCCGCTCTTGTCGCCGGGCGCGGCGGATGCCGAACCGGCGGGCGCGGCAGGGGACTTGGGCGGGGCCGCCTTCGTCGGTGCGGCTCCGGCCGGCGCGGCCGTGGCGGGCGCGGCGGGCTCGGAGGGCGCGGCGGCCTTGGTCACGGGGGCGGTGGGGGCGGCCGCGTCGCTGTTGTCCGGTCCGCAGGCCGTGGCGGTGGCGGCGATCGCCGCGACGGCGGCGGCGGTGAGGGCGAGGCGGCGCGTGCGCATGGGGGTTCTCCTGCTGTCGTCCGGGCGGTGCGGTTCACCGGCGTGTGATCACCGTACGGGCGGGTCGTTCACGGGCCGGTGCGGGAAATATCCCGATCCTGTCCCAGAAGGCCTGCGCCAGAAGGCTTGTGTCAGAAGGCCTGTACGGACGGGGTGTTGGACGACGCGGGCGGGGAACGCCGCCGGGCCGGCCCCCGCAGGAAGGGGGCCGGACCGGTGGAACGGGGCGGGTCAGCCGAGCAGTTCGCCCTGGAGGGTGACGACCTGTCGGAAGGGCGCGGTGGGCACGCCGGCGGGGTTGGTCATGGTGATGACGGCGACGACGTCGGCGGCGGAGAGGTAGGCGACGCGGGCGGTGGGGGCGCCCTTGGTGCCGGCCGTGGTGGACTCCACGAGGGTCAGGCTGCTGCCGTCGAGGGCGTCCCAGTCGTCGTGGGGGGTGCCCTTGGTGTCGGGTGCGGCCTTGGCGCGGCCCTTGGAACGCACGTCGGCGAAGGCGCCCCAGGACTCCCGGACGGAGCCGAAGCGCAGCAGCCGGATCTGGGTGCGGGTGCCGTCGGAGGCGGTCCACTCCCGGACGGTGGCCGCGCGGCAGGCGTGCTCCAGCAGCACCGAGCGCATCTTGACCGGGTCCTGCTGCTCGTCGGCGATCGCGTCGCAGGGCACCCACTGGCCGAACGCGGATCCGGCGGCGGAGGCGGAGGCGGAGGCGCCGGCGGACGCGGAGGCCGAGGGCGCCGGGGTGGCCGGGGCCGACGGGGCGGCGGTCGGCGAGCCCGAGGGGGTGGCGGCCGCGGTGGGCGCCGGGAAGACCGGCGGGGTCAGCGAGCCGCCGGCCTCCTTGGGCGCGGGCAGCAGCAGGTGGCGCAGGTCCGCGTGGTGCGGGGACTTGCCCTTGTCGTCCGGGGCCTCCTGGCCCGCGGGCAGCGGAGGCAGCGTCAGCGGCGCGAAGGTGTAGCGGCCGTCGCTCGCGGTGGCCAGGCCCGGCAGGTCGGTCCGGTCGGGGGCGGTGACGGCCAGCGCGCTGCCGGTGCCGGCAAGGGCGAACACCAGGACGGCGCCGCTCCAGCGCACCGCGGCCTTGCGGCGCCGGGTGCGGCGGGCCTCCTGCTCCGCGAGGGCCGCGGGGTCCTCGGCGGCGGCGAAGGGCTCGGCGACGGGCGCGGCGAGCGCCTCCAGGACCGGATCGGCCCCCTTCCCGGGCACGGGCGCGTTCGCGGGCGCGGGCGGCGGGGTGGCGTGGTCGGTCATACGGAGGCTCCGGGGCGGGCGAGGCGGTCGAGCTGGAGGGTGAACAGGGCGACGATCTTGTCCTTGGGCAGCGGCGCCACGCCCTCGGCGCTCATGACCACCAGGAGGTCGCCCTCGGCGGCCGAGCACTCCAGGTAGTCGATCGGCGCGGACGGCGGCGCCGGCATCAGGTAGCAGTGCGCCTCGGGGTGCCCGGGGACGGCCGGGCCGACCCGGAACAGGCCGGTGTCGCCGGTGAAGACCGCGGTGTACTCGTTGATCCGCTGCACTTCCTGCTGGTTGAACTGGCGCAGCTTCAGGCCGATCACCAGGTCGTCCCCGTCGGCGAGGTAGGTGCGCACGCCGGAGGCCTTGACGTGCATGCCCTCCCAGTAGGCGCGCATCTTGTCGCGCTTGTCCTTGGGGAGCTGCTGGAGGTCGGCGTCCATCTCGGCGGACAGCTGCTCGCCGTTCTGCTCGCTGTCGTGGCCGTAGCCGCCGTCGTCCGGGCCGGGCCGGTAGCCGGCCGGGACGGGCAGCAGCAGGTCGCGCATCGAACCGAAGTGGCTGCCGTTGGACTTGGCGCCGTACGGCGTGGCGGTCGCGGTGGGGGTTGGAGCGGTGGACGGGGCGGCGGCGGTGGCCGGCGCGGGGTCGTCGTACTGGGTCTTGATGATGCCCACGCCGATGGCCACGCCGACCAGCGCGGCGGCGGCGGTCGCGGCCCCCGCGCGCAGCAGGCGGCGGGAGGCGGGGCTCGGGCCTGCGGGCGCGGCGGGGCCTGCGGGCGCGGCGGACCCGATGGGCGAACCCTCGGGTGCCGGTTCGGGCGCGCCCGGGGCGGCGGCGGTGGTCATGGTGTCGTCGTTCACGCGAGCCGCTCCCACTGCCGCTTGGCGAGGTCCTTGAGGGTGTCGGGGTTCACCGGCTTGGTGTCGAGGACCTCGATCGTCATCTGCACCGACCCGCGCTTGGCGCTGGCCCCGCCGTAGTAGTACTGCTCGGTGCTCTCGGCCCAGTGGCTGGGCACGGTGTCCACCTTGTAGCCGCCGCTGGCGCCCTCGGCGAACGGCAGCGGCCAGTAACCGGGACCGGTCTTCGCCTCGTCGGAGCGGTCCTCGGTGAACTGGACCAGCTGGACGCGGTAGAAGACGCCGTCCTTCTTCCAGTCCACCTCGGCCGCGCGCCGGAAGCCGCGCGAGGCGAAGTCCTTGAACCTCTTAGCCGAACCGCCCTTCTCCTCGGCGAGTTCGCCGATCGAGATCCAGCTCGGCTTGTCCGGGTGGTCGTCCCAGGGGGCGCTGCCCTCGGGGGCGCCGATCAGCAGCTTGGTCAGGTCGCCGTCGATGCCGATCGGCGCGGGCTGCTCGGCGGCGAGGGCGGCCGGGTCGACCCGCTCGGCCGGGTAGGCCGGGCGGGCGGCCTGGAGCGGCGGCAGCGGCGTGGGCGGGCGCTGGGCCTGCACGGCGTAGCCGACGCCGCCGCCGGCCAGGGTGCCCAGCACCAGGGCGCAGGCGGTCAGCAGCACGGGGCGGGGGCGGCGCGGGCCGCGCGGGGCCTTCGGGGCGCCGGCCTCGGGTGCGAACGGCGCGGCGGGTACGGCGGGTTCGGGCGCGACGGGCGGTGCGGCGGGCGGCGGCGGAACGGCGGGCGCGGCGGGCACCGGCTCCGCGGGTTCGGTGGTCACGGAAGTGGCTCCAGAGGAGGAGGAGAAGGACGGGGAAAGGGCGGAGCCGGGCTCAGCCGCCGGTGGTGAGCCACTCGCGCTGGCGCTTCATCAGCTCGTTCAGCAGCGCCTTGTCGGGCGTCCCCTTCACGTCGACGTCGATCGTGTACTGGACGTCGCCCTGGCTGGAGATGCCGCTCATCGAGCCGGTGTAGGCCTGCTGCTTGGGGGCCTTCAGGTAGCCGCGGCCGCCGGAGTCGCCGTCGATGTCGAACGGGTCCAGCGACTTGATCTTGTAGTTCTTGGCGAAGTCGGACGCCATCGCGGTGGAGCCGAACTTCAGCAGGGTGACGGTGACTTCGGCCTTGCCGTCGGCGGTCCGGTACATCCGGTTCGCACCGCCCTTGTAGCCGTAGGACTTGAGGATGTCCATGATGCCGTCCTGCTTGCCGAAGAGGTCGGCGACGTCGTCGTCGCTCATGGCCATCCCGTCCACGGGCCCGTAGGACTCGCCGCCGGCCGGGATGGGGAGCAGGAAGTAGCGCAGGTCGCCCTCGTGCTTGCCGCCGCTGACGGTGCCCTTGACGGTGCTGACGGGGGCGGGCTCGGCCGGGACGGCGGTGGGCACCGGGACGGGCGCGGCCGAGGGCGTCGCACTCGGGGCGGCACTCGCGCTCGCCTTCGACGGGGCCGGGGCGGCCGCGGCGGCCGGGCGGGTGTCGGGCTTGCCGACGGCGACGGTCACGGCGGCGCTGGCCGCGGTGACGGCGAGCAGTCCGGCGGTGGCCAGCGCGACGCCGACGGCGCGCGGCAGCCGGCGCGGGGCCTGCTCCGGTACGGGCGGTACGGCGGCGTCGGCCTGGGCGTCGGGTGCGGCAGCGGCGGGCGCGGCGACCTCGGGAGCGGCGGCCCCCGGCGCGGCGGCTGGCTCGGCCGGTGCCGGAGGTCCGGCGGCGGCGCCCTCGTTCTCGGGCTCAGGCAAGGAAATCCCCCCAGTGAAGAATGCGGAATCCCACGCGCGGGCTCCTCACGGGAACCACTCCCCCAGCGGGTTCTCCGGGCATTCCGTCACGCGTGTCGGCAGGAATTATGAAAGGCCGCCGACACCACTGCCAAAACAATCAACCGCCACACTTTCCCCCAATGTTCGACGAATCGGACACACCGTGATCGAACCGCAATGGGCGCTGTCCTGCGGTGATGACACTGTGTCGACACATCGATTCGAACACGGCCTACTTCCGCCCCGCCGGTTCAGGGGGCCGGACCGGTGCCGTCAGATCCACCCTTCCTCCCAGGCCCGCCGCGCCGCCTCGTGGCGGGTGCGCACGGCGAGCTTGGTGATGGCCCCCGAGAGGTAGTTGCGGACGGTGCCGGGGGCGAGGTGGTGCTGCTCGGCCAGCGCGCTGATCGGCTGGCCCCGGTGGACGGCGCGCAGCACGTCCAGTTCGCGCGGGGTCAGCGGGCAGGGCGTCTCGGTGAGGGCGTGGGTGGCGAGCCGGTGGTCGATGTAGCGGCCGCCGCCGTGGACGTCGCGCAGGATGTCGGCCAGTCGGGTGGCGGGGGTGGTCTTGGGCACGAAGCCCTGGATGCCCGCCGCCAGTGCCCGGCGCAGTACGCCGGGCCGGGCGTGGCGGGTGACGAGGACGACGGGGACGGGGTGGCGGCGGCGGATGGCCTGGGCGGCGCCGACGCCGTCCAGGTGGGGCATCTCCAGGTCCAGCAGGGCGATGTCGACCGGGTGGTCGGCGGCGGCCCGGACGGCCGCGGGGCCGTCGCAGGCCTGGGCGGTGACGGTCAGGTCGGGTTCGAGGTCGAGGAGCGCCGCGAGGGCGCCGCGGGTGAGGTCCTCGTCCTCGGCGAGCAGGATGCGGATCACGCGGGGGCCTTCCGGTCGGTTTGGCCGGCCAGTTCGAAGCGGCCGTCGGGGTGGGTGGTGGTGCCGACGTGCCCGCCGATGGCGTGGAAGCGTTCCCGCAGCCCGGCCAGGCCGCTGCCGTTACCACTGCCGCTGCCGCCGCGGTCGGTGGCGGGGTGCGCCGGGGCGCCGTCGTTGCACAGCAGGACGCGGACCCGGCCCGCGTCCGCGGTGACGGTGATCCGGCAGTGCCGGGCGCGGCTGTGGCGCAGGATGTTGGTGACGCCCTCGCGGACCAGGGCGGCGAAGGCCGGCTGGAGCTGGTGCGGGACGCGTTCGGCGTCGCCGTCGACGGCGGTGCGGATCCCGGCGGCCTCCAGGAGCCCTACGGCGTTGGCCAGTTCGGTGCCCAGGCTGGCGCTCCGGTAGCCGTGGACCACGGCCCGGGACTCCTCCAGGGCGGCGCGCGCCAGTTCGGTGATCTCCCGGAGCTGGGCGCGCGCCTCGTGGTCGCTGCGGCCGATCAGCCGCTCGGCCAACTCCCCCTTGAGCGTGATGGCCTGGAGCCGGTGGCCCTGGAGGTCGTGCAGGTCCGCGGCGAAGCGCATCCGCTCCTCCGCCACAGCCAGGTCGGCCGTGGCTTCGCGGACCTGCTCGGCCTCCAGCACCGCCCGCCACAGCCGGAGCAGGACCAGTTCCACCGCGGCGACGAACAGCAGCATCCCGGCGCCGGTCGCCGCCGGCACCCCGGGCAGGAGGCCGGGGGTCTCGTGGCGCCACTGCGCCACCGCCTCGCCCAGCACCGCGCAGACCAGTGCGACCGCCGTCAGCAGCCGTCGCCGCGCCCGGGCCGGCAGGGACAGGGCCAGGGCCGCCGTCATGGCCCCTGGCACCATCGCCCAGTCGAGCGCGGTGTACGGACGGTCCGCCATCTCGCCCCAGGTGGCGACCGCCACGGCCAGCAGCGCGAGGCTCCACCGCCACTCGGCCGCGGAGGGGCGGCGGGGGCCGTACCCCTGTCCCTCCGGCGGGCCGGCACCGGGCTCCCGACCCATGGCGCGAGGCGGCACCGCCCGGCGGACGAGCCGGGTGTGCTGGACCAGGACGGCGACGATCACCGGGGCCGTCAGCGCCGTACGCACCGGGTCCAGGTTGAAGACGACGTCGTTCGCGGCCAGCAGCAGCCACAGGGGCCCCAGGGCGAGCAACGTCCGGCGGGTGAGGAGGCCCAGCCGACCCGGATCGACCACACCGGCCACCGCGAATGAGGTGCTCATGTCCGGCCAGCGTAGAGGCCGTCGCCGGGCCCTGTCTGTAGCCGAACCAGCCAATAGATCATGACAGTTGTCATAAACCGACCGTGACACCGCCCGGCCGGTTCATGGCATCAGCCACTACTGGCGACCGGCGCGCGCCCGCGAGACTCTCCACCGTCTCTCCACGGGGTGCGCGCCCGGGCTTCGCCGCATGCACACCCTCCCCCCTCACCTTCCACGACCGCTCCAGGAGCACGGATGACCATCGCCCGCAGGACCCGCCGGCGCCGCACCCTCGCCGCCTCCGCCACCACCGCCCTCGCCGTCGGGCTGCTGAGCCTCGGCGCGGCGCCGGCCGCCCACGCCGACACCCTCCCGACCCTGTGCAACCCGGCCGTGGACCACACCACCACGGAGACCCTCAACGTGCAGGTGAACCCCGTCATCACCGACTTCCTGATCTTTAACGTCGCCCCGGGCGCCACCGGGCAGCACAGCGAGACCCTGACCCGGGTCAACTCGGTGACCACCACCGTCGACAACAGGACCGAGATCACCGCCAGCGCGAGCGTCCTGTTCCTCAAGGTCGAGGCCAAGGTCGGCTTCTCCGTCCAGAAGACCACCTCCACCACCACCAGCACCACCGTCAGCGACACCTGGAACCTCAACTCCCCCGGCCGGTACGGCCTCTACCGCGGCACCCGGGTCGTCAGCGGCCAGTACGTCAACCGCGTCTGCGCCCAGACCGGCGGCCCCAACACCGGCATCTGGGTCACCACCTCGCCCAGCCCCGGCACCTTCACCACCTACGAGGCCCCGGAGATCGGCTCGGTCGTCTGCGCGCCCGCCGAACCCGCCGGCACCGTGCGCCGCGCCGCCCAGCTCCTCATCAGCAGCTGCTGACCGCCCCGCCGACCCGACAGCCCTTGGAGATCCCGTGACGAACCCACGCCGCAGCACCGTGCTGCGCGCCCTCGGCGCCACCACCCTCGCCGCACTGTCCGCCCTGACCCTGCCCGCCGCCCCCGCCACGGCCGCGCCCCAGGGCCTGGCCTCAACCGAGTGGCACGGCTACGTCTGCGACGACGGCTACACCCGGATCAGGACGCCCTTCAACCAGCTCGTCGAGCGCAACCAGTACAGCACCTGGGCACAGGCCGTCCAGAACCCCGACACCGGCGGCTACAACCAGCAGTGGAAGCTCTGCCACCACCGGGACGACAGCCAGGCGTTCATCTTCCGCAACCGGCAGAACGAGAACTTCTGCCTGGGCCTGTGGAAGGAGAACCCTGCCGACCCGACCGAGGGGTTCGTCGACGGCGCCGTCCTCTCCGTGTTCGACTGCACGGGCCTGATCTACAGCAACCAGGTCTTCGGGCTGATCCACCCCACGGCCGGCTCCCAGCAGGTTCTGATCCGGATCTCCCACAGCGGGAGCATGCTCACCATCGCCGACCCGAACGGCGGCGCGGGCTCACCGGTGACCCAGTACGGCTACCGGGCGACCGCGTTCACCCTGGAACACCTCGCCGGGTGACCTCCCCCCACCCCACCACGGGCCCGGCCCGCAGCGCCGGCCCCGACGGCCCCGACCCGACGACCCTTGGAGGTCCCGTGACGAACCCACGCCGCAGCACCGTGCTGCGCGCCCTCGGCGCCACCGCCCTCGCCGCACTGTCCGCCCTGACCCTGCCCGCCGCCCCCGCCTCGGCCGCCACCCAGGGCCTGGCCTCCAGCGAGTGGCACGGCTACGTCTGCGACGACGGCTACTACCGGATCAAGACGCCTTTCAACCAGCTCGTCGAGCGCAACCAGTACAGCGCCTGGGGGCAGGCCATCCAGAACCCCGACACCGGCGGCTACAACCAGCAGTGGAAGCTCTGCCACTACAACACCGACAACCAGTCGTTCATCTTCCGCAGCCGGCGGAACGAGGGCGAGTGCCTCGGCCTGTGGAAGCAGAACCCGAACGACGGCGCCACCGGCGGCGAGGGCGCCAACCTCAACGTGTTCGACTGCCAGGGCTGGATCTACGGCAACCAGATCTTCCACTTCCTGTACCCCAACCCTGGCAACACCAGCCAGGTGATCCTCAGGCTCGCGCACAGCAGCTTCTACGCGGCCCTCGGCGACCCGTCCGGCAGCGCCGGCTCGGCCATCGCCCAGTACTCCGACCGGGTGGCCGTGTTCACCCTGGAGCACCTCGCTTCCTGACGTCCCCGTGGCCGTACGGGCCGGGCCGGGCGGCGGTCCGGGCCCGAGGGCGGACGGCTGCGCCTACCGTTGGACCGTGGACGGACAGGTGTGCGGCGAGGAGTGCCCGGTCGGCGGGCCGGACCCGGACGGCCGCGGGGTGCCGTTCGGCCGGCCCGACCCGGCTCGCGCCGACCCGGCCCGGCCCGGCGCGGGAGGCGGGCCGGCGGCCGGGGCCGCCGGGGCCGGGGCCCCGCGATTCGCCGTCGGCCCCGGATACGCCCTCTATCAGGGGCCGTTGGCGGACAGCGCCTTCCACCGGCACGCCACCTTCCAGGTCGCCGTCGCGGCCGCCGCCCGCACGGTGGCCATCGACGACGACACCGGGCGGCGCCACCGCGGGCCCGCGCTCGTGGTGGCGCCGATGGTGCGCCACCGGATGGCCCCGACCCGGGAGGTGCTGACCTTCTACGTCGACCCGCACTGCGCCTTCGCCGACCGGCTGCGCGCGGGCTGCGCACCGGGGGTCGCCGTCGCCCCGCAGTGGCGGGGCCTGACCGAGCGGGACGTCCGGCCCGGTGGCGGGCTGCCCGCCACCGGGCTGGACCCTCGGCTGCGCGCGGCGATGGCGGCACTGGCCGCCGACGGCCGGGAGCCGCTGGAGTGCCTGGCCACGCGCGTCGGACTGTCCCCGCAGCGCCTGCGGGCCCTGGCCCGACGGCAGTTGGGGGTGCCGCTGGCACGCTGGCGCAGCTGGCAGCGACTGTCCCGTGCGGCACTGGCCCTCGGCGAGGGGTACTCCCTGGCACAGGCGGCGCTCGCGGGCGGGTTCGCCGACCAGGCCCATCTCACCCGTTGGATGCGGGAGTTGACGGGGCTGACACCCTCGCAGGTGCTGCCCGCCCTGCGCGGAACGGCGGTTCAGGCCGGACGGCGCGCGGTGTAGAAGGACATCGAGCCGGTCACCGTCGCGACGGTGTCCACCTCGCGCACCCCCTCGAAGCCGGCCTCCGCGATCAGCCGGGGCAGGATGCCGTCGGCGTTCGGCTGGGTGTCCTCCTTGCCGTCGGCGAACTGGACGATCCGGAAGGCCAGCCGCATGGCCGCCGTGCGCTGCCGCCCGTAGTCGGCGATCACCAGCTTCCCGCCGGGGCGCAGCGTGCGGTGCATGGCGGCGAGGACGGCCTGCTTCATCGGGACGGGGCACTGGTGCAGGACGAGGCTGGAGACGACGGTGTCGGCGGTCCCGGCGCCGACGACCTCGTCCACCGTGTCGCCCATGCCGGTGCGGAAGTCGGGTTCGATCCCGGCCGCGGCGGCCTTGCGGCGGGCCAGGCGCAGCACGGCGGGGTCGGGGTCGACGCCGACGACGGTGGCCTGCGGTTCGGCGCGGCCCAGCAGGACGGCGAAGGACCCGGTGCCGCAGCCGACGTCGACGATGACGTCACCGGGGCGCGGGGCGGCGTGCATGGCGAGCAGGCTGCGCCACAGGCGTTCGCGGGTGAGCGAGACGATCGGGTCGTAGAGCCCGAGGGCGAGGCGCCCGGCGGCGGGGGTGAAGGCGTCGGTCGGTGTCATCCGGCCAGTGTGGTCGGGCGGTTGGGGCCGCGTCTTGAACGAATCGCTCGCGTCCCCGGGGGCGGATGAGCGCTTCAGGAAGCGGCCGGAGCGGGAGCCGTACGGGCCCGGAGCAGCAGGAGCAGCCCGATCCCGAGCCCCAGGTCGACGGCCAGGCCCAGTGCCTGCAGCCAGTCGGCCGTCTTCCCCGGCGAGTAGATCTCCAGGTAGTCGGACAGCGCGTGCACCAGCACCAGCGGCCAGACGCTCCCGATGTACAGGCGCGCCCCGCACAGGCAGAAGCCGAACGCGCCGGCCTCCAGGACCTGCCACAGCGTGTTGCCCAGGGGCGCGCCGAAGAACAGCCAGTTGCCGAGGTGCCCGACCCCGAACAGCACCGCCGTCAGCACCACCGCGCGCACCGGGCCGAGCGGCCGCGCGACCTCCAACACCAGTGCCCGGCTGCTCAGTTCCTCGCTGACCCCGATGGCGAGCATCAGCACCACCCCGCCCACCAGGGTCGCCGTGCCGCCCTCGATCCCGGGCAGCGCCGCCAGCCCCGCCACCACCACCAGTGGCAGCAGCACCGGCCAGCGCGCCATCACCCCGAGGCCCGTCACCCCGCCGATCGCCAGCAGCCCCCAGGCCCGGAGCAGCACCAGCACCACCGCCGCGCCCGCCAGATTGACCACGGTCGGCCCCAACTGCGGGAACCACCCAGGCTCCAACGGCGGCAGCACCTTCGCCACCACCACGATCACCGCCTGCCAGACGACCGCAACCCCGACCGCCCCCAGCACCGGACGCCGGCGCACCTGGCTCCCCCATCGCTTCAGCACGGCTCGATGGTAGGCGCGGCAACGTCAAGTCAGCGTCAACCCGGACGAGTTGATCCCCAACCGAGATACCGGCGACGGGCGCGCAGGAAGTCGGACCCGCCGACTTCCTGCGCACACCACGGCAGACCGGGCGGCCCTGCGTGCTCCGCAGGGCCGCCCGGCAAGGACGCTTCAGGAACCGGCCGGAAAATCGCCCGCCCGGACACCGGCGACGAAGGACCGCCACGCCTCGGAGGCGAAGGTGAGAGCCGGGCCGTGGGGGTCCTTGCTGTCACGGACGGGGACGGAGTCCAGAGGCCCACTGGCGACCTCGACGCAGTCGCCGCCTTCGCCGCCGCTGTAGCTGCTCTTACGCCATGCCAGGCCAGCTGTCACGCGGATGACCTCCTGGGCCCTCAGTCGGTGGTGGGGGGGCCCCCCCGGCGCGGGGGCGCCCCCCGGAAAGGGGCGGTGTGGTTAAAAAAAAATAACGAGCCCCCGACACGTAGAGTGTATTTATGGGTGGTGGGCGGGTAATTAA